>JANORE010000439.1:0-4931 GCA_031415155.1 Akkermansiaceae bacterium
GGTTGGCAAGATATGGATTGTCGATGAGCAGACTGGTAAGCGAGAGCAAGAGCCGTTCCTCGATATCTGCCAAGATGTCAGTCGCAAAGGAAATGAAGAAGGGCTACTCGGACTCGCATTTGCCCCAGATTTTCAAAAAACGGGTCGTTACTATGTCAACTTCACGGACAAAGAAAAACAAACACGCATCGTCAGATTCACTTCCCAGAACCAAAAAACGACTCTCGCTTCGAGCGGGGAAATTTTAATGAAATATCCCTCTGAGTATGAAAATCATAATGGCGGATGGTTAAGCTTCGGCCCAGATGGTATGCTATACATCGGTAATGGCGATGGCGGCGCTAGCAATGACCCGAAGCAACAGGGCCAGGCACTTGATACTCATCTTGGAAAAATACTCCGCATTGATGTTTCACCTAACAAGGGCTATCAAGTTCCTAAAGATAATCCTTTCTTGGCAGATCAACAGGCGAAACCTGAGATTTGGGCATACGGCGTCCGTAATCCATGGCGTTGCTCGTTTGACCGTGAAACAGGTGACTTCTGGATGGGCGATGTGGGTCAAAATGCGTGGGAGGAAATTAACTATATCCCTAAAAATAAAGGCGCGGGTGCTAACTATGGCTGGCGTTTACGAGAAGGAATCGTCCCGACCCCAAAAGCAACGGTGGGTGGCGAAAATCCGATGGGTGCAATTGAACCTGTTTATGTTTACAAACACGGAGCCGGTGAAAAAGAAGGCTTATCCGTGACCGGTGGCTATGTGTATCGTGGCTCGATTAAAGAACTGCAAGGACGCTATATCTTCGGCGACTATCAAAATCCACGGATTTGGTCATTTAAGTTAGAGCAAGGTAAAGCTACCGATTTGAAGGATCACACTCAAGAGCTTCAACCTACAGGAGGGCGTATCAATCTCATCGCGTCATTTGCTGAAGATCATGATGGCGAGCTACTCATCGTAGATCATACTGGCCCCATCTATCGAATCACAAATCGTTGATTCCGTTTATGAATCAGGCCGTGCTTGGCAACGCATCATGATCATCAGATTCCTCAATCACCGCCCGAAGTTTCTGATGGATGCTATCAAGATGAGGATCTTCTCGAATGACCCGATCTGCTAGAGTTCTTGCATCACGAAGCAACACCGTGTCCGATAGAAATTCAATGAATCGAATATCAGATAGGCCGCTTTGCATCGTCCCTAATAGATCACCGGGACCACGCAATCGAAGGTCGGCCTCGGCGATTTCAAATCCATCAGAACTCCTCTCCAGAACTCTCAGCTTTTCCAGAGCATCAAGATTTTTTCCGTCAGTTAGTAGGACACAATAGCTTTTGTGACCACCGCGTCCGATCCGTCCGCGAAGTTGGTGTAGTTGAGCAAGTCCAAACCGCTCGGCGTGATGCAAGATCATCACACTTGCATTCGGCACATCGACTCCCACTTCAATCACCGTGGTCGCAACCAGTACGGAAATCTCACCTTCGCGGAAACGTCGCATCACTGCCTCTTTCTCCTCTGGCCGGAGTTTCCCATGAATTAATCCGACGGTGTAGGCTCTCAATCGTTTTTCCCATTTTACAAACGCTTCCGTGGCAGACTCAGCCTTTAGGTTTTCACTTTCTTCCACCAATGGATAGACGAGATATGCCTGACGTCCCTGAGAAAGCTGATCTTTAACAAATTTAGTAATATCTGTCTGTTTCGCTGCCACTCTAACTGCTGTAATGATTTTACCTCGCCCTGGTGGTTTCTCGTCGAGTAAAGATATATCTAAATCGCCATAGATCGTCATCGTGAGTGTCCGCGGAATCGGCGTGGCAGTCATGACTAAGACATCTGGCACGACTCCTTGGCGGATCAGAGCCGCACGTTGCGCGACTCCGAACTTATGCTGCTCATCGACTACCACAAATCCAAGATCTTGGAATGACACGGAATCATATAATAGTGCGTGAGTCCCAATGATAATTTGTGGTGGTCCGTCCTGATGAACATAATTACCTTCTTCACGATTTCCCGTGCGCAATCCGATCCGAATTCCCAAAGGTTCTAACCATCGACAAAATGTTAAGTAATGCTGTTCCGCTAGAATCTGTGTGGGAGCCATCAACGCCGCCTGGCAGCCCGAATCGATCGCCAGCAACATCGCCGCCATCGCTACAAAGGTTTTTCCAGACCCCACATCGCCTTGGAGTAAGCGATTCATCGGACGCGTCATCCGCATATCTGCGAGAATTTCTTTGATTGAGCGCTTCTGTGCATCGGTTAAATCAAAAGGAAGACTGGCGTAAAATTGTTTGAGAAATGTCGTTTTTTTTCCGAGGACACGGCCTTTTTTTTCGCCATAGCGCGATCTCCTCCATACCACATTAAGCTGTAGCCGGAAAAAATCTTCCAGCGCAAACCTTCGCCGAGCAGATTTTGTAAGGTCCATCCATTCGGGGAAATGAATATTTACAAACCCTTCTGATCGCGGCGAACTCGGGTCTAATTCATAACTTGCAGCAAGTGATGAAGGCTCAATGTGCAAAAGTAGTGTATGTATGATTTCTCGTAATCTCCGCTGGCTGATTCCTGAGATGTTCTTGTAAATCGGCACAATCCTTCCGAGATGAATCGAAGCATCGCCCTCGTCTCGTAAAATCTCGAATTCTGGATGATCCACCATTAAGCGATCATTGATTTCCTTCACCTTTCCATAGATGCTAACTTCGTGTCCCACGGCGATCATCTTTTGGATAAACTGCATGTTAAACCATCGGCATGTGATTTTACCGGAGCCGAAAATGCCACCCTTTCCATCCATGATGATTGCCTCGTAAAAACCTTTCCCGGAGCCGAAATGCCTCATTGAGGTATCGATCACCGTTCCTCGGAGGCATACTGCGGTAGGCGACGCCTGATTCGGAAAAAGATCGAAGCTACGACGATCTTCATATCGTTTCGGGAAATACTCCAAGACTTCTAAGCCAGTGTTTAAGCCGACACTTGCGAGTGCTAGCACTTCTTTCTCTGAAAAGAAAGATAGTGATGCGAGATCGTTCTGAGCGGGAAACACAATGGGGCTTGATCGTTTCAAGAATCGACAGATTCAGTTATAGAACTGCAAGTTTCTGCAAATAAGCATAACTATAAATTCCAGTCGAGTGACCATCGCCCCAAAACAATTGGATGGCATAGCCGCCCACGATTTCGAACTTCTGAAGTTCGAAAGCACGTGGCCCGTGTTCTACGACCGGGCGAAGAACGCGTCCCAGCGCATCGGGTTCTCCCTGACAAGCGGCACAAGGACAAGCACGGCGGAGCATGGGTAAGCTTAAATAAGCTTCAAATCCATCTGCAAATGACAGCGCAAGTTCACTTCCGATCACCGTGACGTTTTCTAAAACCAAAATCATTGACTGACTATGTTCTCATCCGAGTTCTCCGTCCACTCGATAGGCACGTTTCCCGAAAATGGCAGAACCCACGCGCACATGAGTGGCTCCTTCTTCAATCGCTACCTGAAAATCACCGCTCATACCCATACTGAGCGACGGTAACTTCGTTCCAAATTCGGTTTCTAACGCATCACGCATCTTTCTGAGAGCAGTGAACCATGGTCTGGCAGATTCAGCATCAGATCCATGAGGTGGAATGCACATTAAGCCGAGAACCTCAAGCCGCTTCAATTTTAAAATACTTTCCATTTCCGCACGTAATGAGTCTGGTGAAAACCCTCCTTTGGTGAGTTCTTCGCCGATATTTACTTGTAGAAAAACTTTAGGAAAAACCCCCAATTCAGCGGCGACTAGATCGACGTAAGTTGCAAGTTTGATCGAATCGATGGCATGAATCACCTCAAAACTCTGGAGTAATCTACGCACTTTATTCCTCTGCACCCCGCCGATGAAGTGCCAATGGATCGTGCTTGGGAGTGCCCCAATTTTCACCTCAGCTTCTTGGAGTTTGCTTTCGCCAAAATGGTCATGCCCGGACTCTACCGCAGCCCGGATCGATTCAATGGGAAATGTCTTGGAGACCGCGATCAGTTCGACGGTGGCTGGGTCTCGCCCCACGCGAGAACAGGCCGCTGAAATTTCTCCCTGAACGATTGATAGATTATCGGTGATTTCTGACATCAGCGAACTCCCGAGCTTTCCTTGATCAATCCTGCCAATTTGGCATTTTCCGTGGTATCGACGAGATCTTTTAAAACGGCCAGTGCTTCGCGTTTCGTTGGATCTAAACCGGATGGCCATTTCGGCGTTTCATCGAGATCTGCGGTCTCATCCTTGGCGAGTCTCATGTTCTGGCTACTTTCTTCAGATGGATCGTGTGGCTTGAGCTGAACCTCTTTTTCAATGCCTTCGAGTGTGATTTTTGAAAACCTCAGTGAACTTTTATCTTCTTCTTTCATTTTTGCAAAGCGACTGCGGCGCTCGGCATTTCGTTCTTTTTCGAGAAGATCGGATTCCGCTATTTCCTTTTCCCTAGCGGTCTTATTTAAGGAAAGTTGATTTTTTTCGAGGCGTTTTTTGGTTTTCATTACGTCTTGGATGACGTATAAGAAATCCTTCGATGTATTTAAGCGTTCTTGGCTCAATTCCTTTAGGCGGGGGATGAATAAAGAGCTGGAATCCTGTGGTTTGAAATCACTGGCGGGGCGAATCCGGTCATGCTGTAAGGAATGGTCAAGATAGGCTTCCCCGAAATCTGAAGCATCTGCAATACTTGGGATGATCACATCTGCCAAGACTCCCTCTTTCTGGGTGGATGATCCTGAAGGGCGATAAAATTTCTGGATAGTAAGTTTCACCGATCCAGCCCGGTCTCGTGCCGAAAATAGTGGTAACCATTTACCGACATCCATCGGCTGTTGGACAGTGCCTTTCCCGAAAGTGGATGTATCACCTACAATCACCGCACGGTTATAGTCTTG
>JANORE010000440.1:0-3994 GCA_031415155.1 Akkermansiaceae bacterium
GCGCGCCAAGTCATCGGCGAATACAGTGCCTTCGCAAGTCTGTGCCAAGCGGTGGAAGGCATGGGGATTTCCGCAACGAAATCGAGCCTGCAACGACTCCCGACGCAGCCCATCGAGCTGACGGAAGAGCAGATGGAAGAAGTGGAAAATCTACTGGATAAGATCGAAGACGACGACGACGTGCAGGCGGTTTTCACAAATCTGGCGTAGGTGAAATTACCTTGCCAGCGTCTTTGCAGCTAAATCCATTTTCTTGTGGAAACTGAATGATTTTTCCCGACTTGGCGAGGAAATCCACCGCCTAAGTATTTTCCCAAACTCTTGCTCGTAGTGCTTCTGCGGCAGCTCGGGCCTCCGCCTCTTTTTTGCTCTTCCCTTTTCCAGCAGCGAGGATTTTTTCTTGCCACGAAACCTGAGATTGGAAAACACGCCGATGATCTGGACCGCTCTCACTAATCACGATATAGACTGGCGCTTGCGGATGAATCGCTTGCAGAATTTCTTGTAGCTCGCCTTTTGGATTCCGCTCTTCGGGACTGGTGATCATATTACCAATCTCTGAATCGAATAGATGCAGGATTAAATCGCGCGCTGGAATCAAGCCGGCATCCAGATATACCGCGCCAATCAACGACTCGAAGGCATCTGCTAGAGTAGATAAGCGCTTCCGTCCACCAGTCGCCTCCTCACCCTTTCCCAATAAAACATAATCTCCTAAGTGAATCGCCATTGCAAAACGGGCCAATGCATTGCGGGAAACCACTCGTGAACGTAACTTGGTGAGTCGCCCTTCCGTGAAGTCTGAAAACTTCTTGAACAAAGCCTCCGTGACGACCAACTGCAGGACGGCGTCTCCTAGAAACTCCATCCGCTGATTATCAAAATGCGGTTTCTGCGATTCATAAGCCAGACTCGGATGAGTCAAAGCCTCTGCTAAAAGCAGTGAATTACGAAATTTGTATTGAATCCGGCTCTCAAGCGGCTGCATCAGTCGTTATATTTAGTTTCCTCCTCGCCCTTCCGAATCTCTTGCAAAATCCCGATGGGAAAGATGGGGTGATCGACGGGACTCGAACCCGCGACAACCGGAATCACAATCCGGGGCTCTACCAACTGAGCTACGACCACCATTTCAGGCGGAGGCGTTTGTTAATCCATACATTTGGTTTTGAAAAGGGGAAAATCAACTGCGCAGCACGAATACCCACGATTTCCTCAATATTGCCGACCCATCAATCATCCGTCTCACCTTTGAGTTGGTATTTTCATGCTTCTCGTCCATAAATTTTGAAACAAATACGGTATTTTACGTTATTCTTCATTTCCATGTTCCGCATCATTTTTTCCATACTTGTCCTCACAAGCACCCTGCCTGCCGCACCTAGAGTTTTCCAAACTTTCGAGGGCGATGGTTACGATGGCTGGACGGGCGTGGGTAGCGCCTTCGGACTCGCTCCCACAGTCGGTAAAACAGAAGCCATCCCGAGTCCCTTCCATTCTTACGCGAATGACAGTCTGGCGACTTCGGCCCATGGCGGTGAAACCGCAACGGGAACCCTTACCTCGCCCGAATTTACCATCCAGGAAGCATTCATTCGCTTTCTCATTGCGGGTGGAGATTACCCCGGAAAGACTGCCATTCAATTGGTGATTGATGACAAGGTGGTCCTAGAAACTGTAGGAAAACGCAGCTTCCGCTGTGAAGCGGCCATCTGGCAAGTCGGTGAGTTTAAAAATCAGAAGGCTAAAATTCGGTTGATCGATTCTGAGACTGGCCCATGGGGCTTCATTGGAGTGGACCATATTATTTTCAGCGACCATGAGACCCCAGATTTCCCAGTCACCACCCAAGAAGACCAAGAGTCCAGCGATGCTCTCGTAACAACAGATGTCCTTCCCGGCGTCAGCATCCCCATCGATAGTATTTTAAAAGTAGCGGCCACTCATGAAGCAGGACAAATCACCTCCCCCACGGCAATCACCTTCGATGATCAAGGACGCATTTATGTTTCGGAAACGCACCGGTTCCGCGAAGGTGTCGAAGATGATCGCGATCACACCTACTGGTATCTTGATGATCTCGCCTCGAAAAAAGTGAGTGACCGAAGAGCTCTCCACGAGAAGTGGAAGGCCAAGCTTCCCATCGAAACTCTCACGAAGAAATCAGAAGTCATCCGCCGTCTCGCTGACACGGATGGCGATGGGAAAATGGATGAGGTCAAGGTCTTCGCCGATCAATTCAATGATTTATTAGATGGTCCTGCAGCAGGCGTATTTTTTTATGAAGGCCATCTCTATTTTTCGTGTATCCCGAAAATCTGGATGCTGCGCGACACGAATCAGGATGGCACGGCTGACGAGCGCAAGGTGGTAGAAGAGGGATTCGGCGTGAGAATTTCTCTTTCTGGCCATGACCTCAATGGCTTCACCCTCGGTCCAGACGGGCGGATTTATGGCACCATCGGCGACCGAGGATTCAGCTTAATCACCAAGGAAGGTGTCGCTTATGATTATCAGAACGAGGGCGCGGCGTTTCGCTTCGAGCCAGATGGAACAGGGTTTGAAATTTTTCACACCGGCCTCAGGAATCCCAAGGAGATTGCCTTTGATGCACTAGGGAACGCCTTCACGGTGGATAATAATTCCGACCAAGGCGATAAGGCCCGTGTCGTCTACCTGGTCGAAGGCGGCGATTCCGGCTGGCAAATGGAACATCAAGCGATGCATACATTTCATCGACAGATCGGCTTGAAAAGTCGCCCTCCGAACCGGTGGATGGATGAAAAAATGTGGGAATTGGAAAACTCGGTGCAGCCTTCTTACATGCTGCCCCCGTCATCTCATCTCACGTCTGGACCATCTGGCCTAACGGCACATCCAGGAGTGGGTTTTCTCGAACGTGAAGCAGGCCATTTCCTCATCTGTGACTATCGCGGCGGTGCTGCGAATTCAGGAGTTTGGTCATTTAAAATGGAGCCGAGTGGCGCAGGCATGAAAATGACGGATTCTCGCCAGCTCGCATGGGGGATCGCTGCCACGGATGTCGAATACTCGTGGGATGGTCAAATTTACATCAGTGATTTCATCTCGGGTTGGAAATCCCACCAAGCTGGCCGCTTGCTATCACTCAGTGCCGGAGAAAAAACATGGCACGCCGCAGAGACTGCGAGCGCCGCAAAGATCATGAAGGAAGGCTTCGAGCAACGCAGCTCCGCCGAGCTGGCCAATCTTCTCAAGCATCTGGATTCCAGAATCCGTCTGCGTGCTCAGATCGCCCTCACTCGGAAGTCGGATGCGCTCCAGCGTTTCACGGATGCTGTCGATTCCACCCATTTCATGGCCCGCATCCACGGGATCCAAGGTCTTGGCATCTTGGCGCGCCGTGGTTCTTCGCCTTTGCCAGTCGCGGAGTTTGGCGACATCCCGACAGTAAAAACGCAGACCGATGCCGAGTCCAAACTCATTTCTCTGCTTGAAGATAAAAACGCAGAGATCCGCGCCCAATCACTCAAGGCTCTAGCCGATTCGAAGAGTGGCTCGGATACGATTCATCTTGCTCCACTTCTTGCCGACGAGTCGATGCGCGTCCGTTTCTTCGCCGCCATCCTTGCCGGAAAACGACAAATGATCGCTTACTATGGCCCTATCTGTGACCTACTCGCGGAAAATAATAACCGAGACGTCTATCTCCGACATGCTTGTATTTTTGCACTCCAAGGGATGGCCCAGCAGCCTCAAATTCTAACCGGTCTCAGCAATCACGAATCTTCGGCAGCCCGCCTCGCCGCTGTCGTTGCCCTGCGGCGGATGAAAAATTCAGGCGTCAGTTATTTCATCCAAGATTCAGATCCCAAAGTCGCTGATGAAGCCATCCGTGCGATCTATGATTGCAACATGATCGAACTACTTCCAGATGTCGCTCAGCTTCTGGACGATGTCCATCAACGTGAATGGACGCCATTCATGCTGCGCCGACTCACCCATGCCGCTTTCC
>JANORE010000441.1:0-3952 GCA_031415155.1 Akkermansiaceae bacterium
GACTCCACGCAGACTCGGCATCAAATCTTTAGGGGCCGAAATAGCCGAGATTTTTATTTATCCAATACATTATCTTCTATCAATCCGCCACGCCTCCTCACCATAGCTTAGTTTAGCTACTGCGTGGTCGGATTTCCGGGGCCACCTCACAGAGAGGTGATCATGGAGAAAAAAATACCTATGGAGATGTGTTCTTTTAGATTGAGAAGGCAAAAGCAGAAGCCTAGGTTTTATCACAAAATGAAATTCATAACTTTTGCGTGCTTGTTTTTTTCTGTCGCTCTGAACCTAACCGCCGCTCCCGCATCGGAATATTTGCAGCCAAGGAACTGGACAGGAAACAATGGCGTCGTGTTTCTCGGAAAGTTTGTAAAAACTTTTGAAGACGGCAAAAAAGTTGAGTTCATGGACTCAACTGGGAAAGTGATTAAAACTGATTTCCAGAATCTGTCTGAGAAGGATCAGCAAATCGTCCTCATCCTAACAGAGAAAGTGCCCGTGGTTCAGAAGCCAGATCTCAAAGTCCTTGCGGATGCTTTCAAAATTCTTCCCGTTGCAAATCGAAGCAAAATTCCTGGACTGGATCCTCTCGAATTCGAGCTAACAAATAACGAAAGCATGGTGAATGCGATTTGGGTTTCTCTTCTTTGGTGGGATACGGCTGGAGTTCTCTCCGTCCCAAAATCTGGAAATTTTAAGAGAAAGGCAGAATGGCTGCATGAAGAACTCACTCGTTATATAGCAAAAAACGGAAAGAGTGCCGCAACAATTGAGGAAACGAAAGAAGGAGTAACCGAATATTTTGAAAAGCGGCTGGAAAATACTGCCATTTGTAAAATTATGACTTTGAAGGCGCAAAAGCCAAAGGATCTTCCTCAATGGCTCGTCGGCAACAACATCGTCATCATTAAGATGACTATGGAATTTTTAAACGATGAGAGATATGTAACTTGCGGATCATTGAAGACAATCAGCGAGAATGGTGATTTTACCATGAGCCTCTTAGGCGTTCATGCGGAAGGAAGAATCTTGCCAGTCCCTGATTCTAAAAAAGGAAAAAGTAAGGTTTATGAATTGATCATTTCTAATCGACATAATCTACCGAAACGTCATCTCGATAAGAAAACTCGCTTCTATATCGGTGAAAATGGATGGGAGGGCGTTTTGGTCATGACTCCCTATGTCTACAAAATTCCAGAGGGAAAGTCGCTTATTCCAGAATAGGACTCTTTCTTAATTCGGGGGAGAGTGCTTCTAGCGTGCAATTCCCGGCATCCTGCCGGGAATTCTTGGCAGTTAGGAACAAGTTAGCGCTGCGCGCAAAATCTTTATGACCGAAATAGACAAGATTTTCATTTGTCATCATCCTGGTGTTTTCAGCCTTCCCCTGCAGTCGCCGATTTGAGAGAGGTTTCCTGTCTACGGGAATCTCTCCGTCCTTTGGCAATGTGGTTTTCCCTCAAGAAATTGGTGGCCTACTCTATGAAGCAAATCAAGCGAACCAAACCAAGATCGATCATTTCGACCAGGTCGCCCGCACCGACGAAGCCGGAAAAGTCATCGCCCGTTCGTCTTACTCCGCCTACGGTCAACACCATTTCGAGTCCGATTTTTCTCAATTCGCAAGCGATGGGTCGGTTTTACTTGGGTCCTGTATATCCGCTTAAATTACCCAGTAGGCTTGTCGCAAAGGGCGTAAGCGGAGTTGTGGATGACGCTGCTCGACTAGGCCGGTCAAGCACCAGAGATATACCCGAAGTGATGCATTTCGTTCCAAAAATTAATAGGCTAATCCAAGTATGGTGAGATGTTGTTGTCTCGAGTTTCAACCTCACTGTTCCTTAAAAGCCGCCGAAACACGGATTTATCGTGCCCGGCAAATCCTCAAAGCCGTGCTCAGATCTCCACGGCACACGCTGAGAAACTCAAAATAAATCAAGGGGTTCTGCGCTCAATGGTGTATCACATATCACAGCATAGTGGTTCACATCCTCACCTATTTTGAAAGATGAAAACAAACTTAAATCTAGCCATATTATTCTTCGTTTTTACTTCTGCCACGATCCCAAGTGCTTTTGCAGAAAAAGAAAACAAGCCCAAGAAGGAAGAAATCAAAACGAAATCTTACCCGCTCAAAACCTGCATCGTTTCCGGTGATCCATTAGGAGAAATGGGTAAGCCCGTGGTCTTTGTTTATCAAAATCAAGAGATTAAACTGTGCTGCAAAGATTGCCGAAAAGACTTCGATGCAGATCCCGCTAAATACCTCAAAAAACTAGAGGGTAAATGAGTAATTCGACCCTCCAAGTCATGCGAAAATCTCCCTACACCCCGCTCCTTGTTCTCATCACACTCGCGATACTGAAATTTTTGGATCTTGCTGGCTTTGCCAATGGCTTTCAAAAGTATGATCTCCTTGGCAAGCGCTCACGGAGTTATGCCATATCTTACCCTTTTATCGAACTCACGCTTAGTTTAGCCTATCTCTCACAATATCATCCAAGACTTACTTATTTCATCACTGGCTTCGGTGCCATCGGCGTCATCACCGCCCTCGAACGCGGTCTCGATGTGGATTACGCTTGTCTCGACACTTCGTTGCGCGTCCCGCTTTCCACCGTCGCGCTCACCGAAGACCTCGGCATGGCCACCATGGCTTTGCTGATGTTTCACACTTACTGAAATGATCCTTTTCCGCATACTTCTCTGGCTGGCATTCACCGGCTTCAGCTTCGCAAAAGTCGTCGAATACGACCTCAGCGTCGCCGAGCAACGTTGGGCACCGCCGGGCATGAAAAACCCCATCCGCGTGCTCACTCTTAATGGCAGCATCCCTGGCCCCACCCTCCGTTTCCGTGTCGGCGATACCGCCCGCATCCGCGTCTATAATCGCCTCGCCCACGAAAGCACCTCCCTCCACTGGCACGGACTCCTCGTGCCCAATAATCAAGACGGCGTGCCCGATCTCAACACCGCGCCCATCCTTGCCGGTACGACCCACACCTTCGAATACCCACTCACCCATCCAGGCACCTACTGGTATCACAGCCACACCGCCCTTCAGGAACAACGCGGCGTCTATGGCTCCATCGTCGTCACTCCACGCGGTGGCGAGCCCATCCGCGCCAATAGCGATCAGGTGCTCGTCCTTTCCGATTGGACCCGCGAAAGTCCCTCCGAAGTCATGCGCACCCTCATGCGCGGCAGCGAGTGGTATGGTCTACAAAAAGGCAGTGCCCAGAGCCTCCTCGGAGCCTATCAGGCTGGAGCCGTCTCTGATTATTTCGCTCGTGAAAAATCCCGAATGCCCGCCATGGACATCTCCGATGTCGCCTACGATGCATTTCTCATCAATGGCCAGCGTAGCTGCGATCTACCCGCCGCCAATGGCAAAACCGTCCGCCTCCGCTTCATCAACGCTGGAGCCGCCACCTACTTCTATCTCCAGTCCGCCACCGGCCCACTCAAAATCATCGCTGCCGATGGCCCTGCCGTTCGCCCGATCCGCGTCCATCGTCTGCTCATCGGCATCGCGGAGACCTACGATGCTCTCGTCACTGTGCCGAAATCTGGTCGCTGGGAAATCCGCGCCACCGCACAGGACGGCTCCGGCCACGCCTCCATTTTCCTCGGCTCCGGCCCAGAAACCCACCTCGCCCCAGATGTTCCGAAACCTGATCTCTACCGGATGGATGCCACCGTCCTCGCCTCCATGGATGAACGCGACCAGCCGGCCATGACCGACTCCCAAGCCCTCGCGGCCGAGCCACCGCGCCCGCTGTCCCCATACGCTCGCCTGCGTTCCACCCATACCACCCAGATTTCCACCGCCCAACCGCGCCGCACTATTCCACTCCGCCTCACCGGAGATATGGAACGCTACATCTGGTCATTCAATGGAAAAACTCTCAATGAAGACGGCATCATTTCGATCAAACGTGGCGAGGTTCTC
>JANORE010000442.1:0-8131 GCA_031415155.1 Akkermansiaceae bacterium
ATTGTATTAGATCCACAGAATATTTTTTACTAAAATTTCCTGTTGTGGTTCTGGGTTCTCCACGTTCATACGAGGCTATTTCTACAAGTAAACGACTCAGGTACTCAATACCGCTCTGCCATCTATTATTACTCCGACGAGCAAAGAAAAGTCGCTGAAGCGTCAAAGTCCGCTGCAAAAGCGAATTTTAAAGATGCCATCGTGACAGAGATTACGAAAGCATCGCAATTTTATCCCGCTGAGAACTATCATCAGAATTATTATAGAGAGAACAAATCGAAGAATTCATATTGCCGATTTGTTATCGAGCCGAAGCTCAAGAAGCTCAAGCTCGACCATTGATTTTAGTCACTTTCCGCTCGGCGCTCCCTAAAAATCTCCGGTAGAATATTTTTCACTGGCGCGATGATAAACTCGGGATAAAGTGTTTCGTCTTCTGATTCCAAACAACTAATTCAATAAAAACATGAAATTGCTACTTACCGCGCTTTGCGCATCATTTATGGTCGTTCCTGCATTTGCTTCTGATTGCGAAAAGGGCAAATGCGACAAGGACAAAACAGAAGAAGGAACCTTAGCCCATTGTGGCAAATGCGAAGGTGACAAAGACCACGACAAGGATAAGAAGAAAGAAAAGAAAGAGGAAGAGAAGAAGGAAGATACCCTTGCTTCCGATTGTGACAAGGACAAGTGCGACAAGGACAAGAAGGAAGAAGGCACTCTTGCTTCCGATTGCGAAAAAGGCAAATGCGACAAGGACAAAACGGAAGAAGGCACTCTCGCTTAATTTATTTCTGAATATCAGTTTACTAAAACCGCTGGATAGTTTTCCGGCGGTTTTTTTTGTGGGTTCCAAGTTGGGTTGACGCGTTCTGATTGGCTGAAATTAGAAAGGAAAATAGGAAAATATTTTTTAAACACAGATTACGCGGATTAAACAGATTTATAAATAGTTATAGAAATGAATTTATTGATTTTCGGCTTCTCTTTTGAGGTGAGTCACGCTGACGAGTGCAATCTCTCAAACTCTTTCTTTTTTGTGAATCTTGTGCTTTTTTGCGGCTAACCCCATTTTCCTTTTGAGGCTGAAATTTTTAAGAAGTATGGATGTCGTCTGCGGTGTGATTCAAAACTCCAATTTGGAATTTCTTGCCTGTTTGCGCCCAGACGGCAAACACCTCGCCGGACGGTGGGAGTTTCCTGGAGGCAAGGTGGAACCAGACGAATCTCCCGAGGCCGCACTCATCCGCGAGCTGGAAGAAGAGCTCGGTGTGATCGTGGAAGTCGGCATGCCATTACGACCTGTGAATTGGATCTACGCCGAAAGAGCGATCCGACTGCTCCCCTTTTATTGTAAAATTCTCACGGGTGAACCTCAAGCGCTGGAGCACGAGAGACTCTTATGGTGTGCGGCTGAAAATTTCGATAGCCTCTCTTGGGCCGATGCCGATTTACCGGTTTTATCTGAAATTTTATCAGAGCGATTGACGGGTTGAGAGCCAGCCTTACCCGCATTTCCACCCATCATAACGCGCAGCGGGATTGGGGGAAATCTCAGGGACTTCGCCAGAAACTGGTCAATGAGCCGGACCTTGCTGCTCTTGGATGTATTCCTGCTTGAGACCGAGTGCTTCGGGAGCATGGAGAACGAGCATTTTCATCCGCACATCTTGAGGAATACTGGCGCGAGTCGCCTTGGAAATGATGACCATCAAGGCAATTGCGAGTGGCACGGTCCAGATGGCGGGCTGCTCTGCGAGAATACGGAGCAGGGGATGGGCGGCCCAGAAATCATTGAGCGGCTTGAAGCCTGCGAAGATCTTCCCCATCGGTCCTTTGTCGAGAGCGAGATTGCTGGCGTTCGTGGCGGCGGCGGCAAATAGCGCGCAGAGTCCACCTACTAACATGCCTGTCGCCGCGCCCTTCATCGTCATTCCTCGCCACCAGACGCTCATGAATAGCAGCGGGAAATAGCTAGCAGCAGCGATGGCGAAGGCTTGGCCGACCATGAAGGTGATTTCTAATGGCTCCACCAGACAGCCGAGGACGATGGAGATGACTCCGATGAGCACGGCGCACCATTTGAACATTTTCATGCGATCCTCGGCACTTGATTCCGGGCGGATGATTCGCCCATAAACATCGTGTGCAAGTGCCCCGGTCATCGAGACGAGTAAGCCGGAGAACGTGCTCATAAAGGCGGCAAATGCACCAGCGCATGTGATGCCGCTGAGGATGGAGCCGAGAATTTTCGAGTCGCCAGTGAAGAGCGTGGGCAGGCGGAGGACGACGGCATCGGTGCCTTTTACCCCTGCGAGTCCGGTGTAAAGCTCCGGCATGAGATTCCGCCCTAAAACGCCGAAGACTGGAGGAAATACATAGAAAACTCCGATGAGGATCATCACCCACATGGTCGTTTTTTTCGCGGCGACTCCATCCGGGTTGGTATAAAATCGCACCAAAATATGCGGTAATCCGGCAGTGCCGCAGACAAGGCCGATGACGAGTGAGAATGTATAAATCAGCGCGTAGGGTTTCTGGTTTTCCGCAAGATAAGCTTCGCGCTGGTCAGCGGGGAGCTTCTCAGCTGCCGCCTTGACCGCCTTGGTCGTGAGCGGGCCGAATGGGGCGAGCCATGCTTCGTCCTTGGGAGCTTTTTCCGGCAGGGCTTTGCGCTCTACCGATTCTACGATGGCAGACTTCTCAATCGTCGATTGATTGAGCGACAGATTTTTCCCGTAGCCGCCATAGACTGAAAGAAGGACAAAGATCGGCACGGAAATGGCGAACATTTTGATCCAATATTGGACGGCTTGGATCAGCGTGATGCTTTTCATGCCGCCCAGCGCGACATTTAAAGTGATGACGGTACCGACGGCGACGACTCCCACCCAATACGGCAGGCCGGGAAGGATGTAGGCCAGCGTCGTGCCCGCCCCTTTCATCTGTGGCATGGTGTAGAAAAAGCCGATGAACAAGACGAAGCAAACGGCGATTTTGCGGAATAATGGGGAGTCGAAGCGGCCTTCCGCGAAGTCGGGAATTGTGTAAGCACCAAAGCGGCGCAGCGGCCCGGCGATGAATAACAGTAAGAATAAATAGCCGCACGCATAGCAAACGGGATACCACAGCGCATCGTAGCCGGACGACATCACCATCCCGGCGATGCCCATGAAGCTGGCAGCACTCAGATATTCGCCGGAAATCGCCGACGCATTCCAGCCGACAGAAACGGAGCGCCCAGCGACGAAGAAATCCGAAGCGGACTTAGAACTCTTCGCCGAGCGAAAACCCATCCACAGGGTGACGATGACGGTGATGGAAGAGAAGGCGAGGATCCAGCCGTTGATTTGAGAAAAGTCCATATTTCGTGAAAACGGTGAGAGTTAGCGTGAGTTGCCTTTTGCTGCGACATCGACCTCGGCATTTTCCAAGGCGATCGACCGATTGATAAAAATTTTCGCGATGATCCAGACGTAGGGGAAAAACAGCACGCCCAGTAATAGCCAGCTCAAGGTGAAGCCGGCGACACGCATCGCCATCAGATCGGGGAACCAGTAATTTAAAAGGGGTATCGCGAATAAGATCAGTAGAAACGCTGCGGCGCATGAGATCGAGAGCTTGAGCTGGCGCTTCATGAGTCCATGGAGGAATTCCTCGCTATGGATGAAGTCGTTTTCTTCGGGTGAATTCTGGGACATGGCGGAAATTACGGAGCAAGTGGTGGCGGTAAATTCGGAGATGATGACGGCATCGATTTTGAGACATCGGATATCATATCGGTGCGGTATCCAACAAACGCCATTCGCAAAAGTCCAGCAATCCCGCCGAAGCCGATGGTGGAAACAATGAACATTCATTAAAAAAGGGTCAACATGGACTGAAAAACAATCCAGTTGATTGAAAATGAATCGGCCTTGATTCAAAAAACATGATCCTGCCGCGCCTCCCAATTTGTAAAAAGGGTTCAGGTGGCGGCGAAGCATCCAACTCCCGGGGAACGCCAACGTCCGCGTTGGCCCTCTTCGACGTAGAGCCGACGATGACGTCAGCACTCTCAGACCCTTTTTCACCAATCGTGATGCGCGAATGTATTGTCGCCCGCAACCGCAACTTGCTGGAAGAATTTCCCGTATGTTCTGGAAAAGAATATTGCCCTAACCGGGAAAGCGGACAGATTTTCCCAAGCTCTAAAGAATGATCCCATCATGAAAAAAGAAGACCGCGAATTTTTGTTCCGCTTGTTAGAAACTCCAAGTCCGACAGGCTTTGAAATGCGCGGCCAGCAAGTCTGGGCCGATTGGATCAAGCATCACGCCCCAGAAGTCGCTTGCGATGCTTATGGTTCGACTTGGGCGACGCTTCCCGGAAGCTCGAAGCGCATCATCATGTTAGAATCTCATGCCGACGAGATCGGCTACATGATCAAGCACATCGACGAGCGCGGCTTCCTCCGCATCGACCGCGTGGGCGGCTCAGATGCGGCGACCGCACGCGGCCGAAGACTCACGATTCTTGGCGATCAAGGGAACGTTTCTGGGATCATCGGCAACACCGCCATTCACCTCCGCCGCGATGAAGCGGGCACGGAAAAAGTTCCTGCGGTGCATGAACTCTGGGTCGATGTGGGGGCTTCGAATGCCGCCGAAGTCGCCGCGCTGGGAATCCGAGTCGGCCATCCGGCGGTCTATCAGGACGGGCCGATGGAACTTTCTCATAAGCGTCTCATCGGTCGTGCGCTGGATAACCGGATCGGCGGATACATCATCGGCCAAGTGATGAAACGCGTCGCGACGGGGAAGAAAAAACCCGCATTCACCTTGATTTGCCTCAATGCTGTGCAGGAAGAAATCGGCGGGCATGGCGCGATGATGGCCACGCACCGCCTCCGCCCGAACCTTTGCGTTTGCCTCGATGTCACTCATGCGACGGACACTCCCGGTCTTGATGCGGCCAAGCATGGCAGCGTGAAACTTGGCGGCGGTCCTACTCTCACCCATGGCACAGCAAATCATCCGAAAGTCGTCGAGCGGCTCATGGATGTCGCGAAGTTAAGCAAATTACCGATCCAACACGAAGCCAGCAGCCGCTTCACCGGCACCGATACGGATAAAATTTTCCACACCCGCGATGGCATTCCCAGTGCTCTCGTTTCCCTGCCGCTCCGTTGCATGCACTCGGTTGTGGAAACTGCCCACCTCGACGACATCCAGCATACGATTGATTTGCTGACCGAATTTGTTTTATCGCTGAAACAAAAAGACGAATTTACCCAAGTGCTTCAATGATGGGCGTCGGCCTGCGACCGGGGTCTTAAAATCGAGCGACAGACGGATGCCGGAGAGATTCCCGCAGACAGAAAAATCAGCAGCGACAGGAAAATGGCAGCGAGGAAATTCAAATCAGGAAGCTTCTCTCAAATCGGCGACTGTAGGGAAGCCCGAAAACATCAAGATGCGTTAGGATTTTGAGCGTTATTCAAACAGATCGAGGAGCGGAAATCGAGCGGAGGCAGGGATCGCGAGGCGGAACTCCTCTTCCAGCACCCGCACCAGCTCTCCATGATTGGCGATGATTCGTTTCACTGCTGGCTGATTCAGTGGGCGCAGCGTGAATTCTGTGTTGGAAATACTGCGACGGCTGCCATCCATGCCAGCCATGGAAACGAGGAGATTTTTGCGAAACTTCGACTCTGCATTTGTGCTGGTCCACCAGTTCGCCACCTCACGATCGATCTGTGGCATGGTCTCTCCGGTGAACTCGCAAACGTCCAGCCATTCTTCATCAAAGCGGATTTGATGAAACCACAGCGGCCCTTCTTGGATCAGCCTCCGTGCATCATGCGGCGTGTGTTGGATCACGTCTTGTTGCCAACGCAGAGCAGCCGTGAGCGAGCAACCACCCACGCCCACATCTGTGATCCAAAATTCATCCCCCAGCTTTACTCTCACAAAAACATGCGTGCGCGGCGGAATCACCTCTCGCGGCAAGAGCCAGCGAACTCTCGCACTGAGCAACTCCACCTCAAACCCCAAGGCGTTGAGCACTAACATGAGCAGTTGATTTTGCTCAAAGCAATAACCACCACGCCTATCTCTAACCAATTTCTGCTCCACGCTCTCAGGCCGGATATCGATGCCACGATCTAACAACACATCGATGTTCTCGAATGGAATGCTACCCGCATGATGCGCCGTGATCGCATCCAAAGTCTCGCGATCCACCTGCGGCGAACCCGTGTAACCAATCCGCTGAAAATACGCTTCCAGATCAGGACCATGAAGCGCAGCAGCGGCGGAACCCTGCGGAGCTGAGGATGGAGAGGTATTCATAGGTTTTTATGTGATATGTCGAAATTCCCGCAAAAAATCGACACGTTTTGAAGATATGTTCACGTGAGCGACATATGGCGCTCATAGCTGGAACCACGGGTCATCCTGAATCGCCTTCAGGCTTTCATCCACGGACATTGCCTCATAGATCGCAAGCCACACCCCCGTATGCCGAAGGTAAGAGAGCGCGAACTTGCCGGCACCAACGTATTCCATGCGCGCAAACTTCGATTCGAATGTGGGGCTAAGCGCATTGGGGCCGGGGCTGGCATAGAGCGCGATGAAGTAGAAATAGCTCCGGTTCCATTTCCCAAAGACATCCGTGACGTAGTTGAACTGCTCGTCCGGTTTCGGAGGCAGGACATATTTGGGTTTCAGGACGTTCTCGATCAGTTGCATGGCCTTGGCCGCCAGTTCCGCTTTGATGGACTCAGGCACGGATGGCTTGGGACTCTTCGCGGGACTCAGCATCCAGACTTTTCGTGGCTTGGACATGGTATTTAGGTTGTTTGGGTTTGGTTACAGGACCGTAGTTCTCCGCTGAAAATACGCCGCCAGATCCGGACAGTAGAGCCCTGCGGAGTTGAGGATGGACAGGCATTCATATAGTTAGCTGTGTTTTAAGTCCGAGAACTCTGCAAGTTCAAGCTGTGCTAGACGCAGTTATGCCACCTGATCTGCTTAAAGAAACTTCTGAAATTCTGCAAATGCTTTTCCAATTTCATCAGGTGGGCATCGGCGGCGTTCACGGCTGCATGAGAGCGTAGCGGACGAATTAACGAGGCCTGAGCTTTTCCGTCTTCGTTAGCTCCTCGCCTCGGTGATTTTCTCAAACTCCGCGCCGAACTTCGGCAGTTCGGCGGCATTCAGGCTCAGCTTGGAACCGAAGGAGCCAAGTGCGAATGAGATGGACAACGCAACGCGTTGGGCTAAGCCTGACCGAGAGGTGGCAGCGAGCGAGTCGACCCGATGAACGACGTATTCGGCAAGGCATGGCACAGGTTGCTGGCAAAGGCTTAGGACATTTCGCTGGTCTTTTCATTCACCTTGCCGCCGAAGCTATACTGGCTGCGGTGCGCTTCATCCGACCCGCGTTCGCTCAGTTATAAGGAATTCCTTAATAACTGAACTCATGAGGTGATTCAGCACATCACCGGATGGCGCACCACGCGAGCGGCAAAGAATAGCATGGGGAAACGTAAAATCATTTCTCGCCTGCAAGAGCCTTGCGCAGCACGTCTTTCACAAAATCAGGAATCGCCAGCCCTGCCTCCGCAGCGTCCGCTTTGAGTCGTTCGTATTGCTTCGTTTCGTCTCCCTGCCACAGCAGATCAACCCGCCTCAATTGCTGCATGGCGATGTGCGAGTGATTTTCAGGATACGCCCAATAGCAACTCAAACAGACCTCCCTCTTCTTGAGCTTCGTCCAGTTGTCGCAGTGCTCACACGACCAACTTTTCGCCCGATTCGCAGAGCCACACAGCAGCATGAACTCGTCCGGCGACATTGTTTCCGACTCTCCGGCGACCTCAAACGGAACACGGTGGTCGATTTGCAATGCAGCCTCGGGCATCTCCTCCAGATAGATGAAGCAACGGCAGCCATACTTTGCGATGAGTGCTTCCTTGATCTGCTTGGACAAGCCAGTGCGTCCGTCAAACCGGCGGACCTTCAGATTCGTGGGGTCACCAAAGCGATAGGCTGCAATTTTTCTGCCGTCACTGCCTGTCACAGTGATGCGCTCGATAGGGATTCCATGTTCTTTCACATCACGGGCGGCTCTTGGCGGATGATTGTAA
>JANORE010000443.1:0-2511 GCA_031415155.1 Akkermansiaceae bacterium
CAAGACGGCCCCAAACATTGGGTGATTCGTTTGAGTGAACGTGGGTCTGAAGAGTTCGTCAGAAATGAAATTCGACAACTCTGTCATCGTCTATCATTACAGGCACCAGAGATCACGTTTTCAGAATGGATGACTCCTGTCCCCGGTGCGAAGCTCCGTCGATTTCACTATAACATATTAGGGAAATCATGAATGTCCTACTCACAGGAACCCGCGCACCTGCGACACTTGATCTGGCTAGGCGATTGCATGCGGAAGGTGTGACGGTTCATGGCGTGGACTCGATGCGATTTCCCATCGGGCGATGGTCGAAGGCGTTTGCGAAACATCATCGTTCGCCACGGCCATTACAAGATCGCGAAAAGTACATTGAGTTCATCTTAGCGCTGATTGAACAAAATGAAATTGATCTCATTTGGCCGACTTGTGAGGAAATTTTTCATTTATCCGCTGCGTGGGATCGCCTGTCAGTGAAAGCTCGTTTATTTTTTCCAAAACTGGAGACGCTCGATGTTCTTCATGATAAAGGAAAGTTTGCAGCATTTGTGAGAACCCTAGATTCAGAAGTCACTTCGCCAGCTACGTCTTTGGCGGTTTCTCCACCAGATGTTCGATCATTAATTTGGAAGCCTGCGTATTCTCGATTTGGTGCAAAGACTCGGTTTGATGGGCCACCCGAAAATCTAACTGGATGGATCGCACAAGAGCGCATCATCGGCAAAGAATTTTGCAGCTACGCACTGGCGGAGGAAGGTCGTGTGACCATGCAGGTTTTCTATCAAGCCACCGCACGCCTAGGGCATGGTGCCGCTTGTGCGTTTGATCCCTATGTGGATGAGTCGGCAGCTGAGTTGGTGAGAATGATTGCAAGAAATTTAAAATTCACCGGGCAGCTAGCATTTGATTTTATCAAGCGCGATGCGGATGGCAGAGTGTTTGTCATCGAGTGCAATCCTCGACTAACAAGCGGAATTCATCTGCTAGTAGAAACGACGAGACTGTTGCCTGCATTGACAGGGAAAACGATAGAGTCGGTGAAAACCGGACCTGCACAATTATGGATTCCCACACTGATCACGGCTCCGAGCTTGGCCTCTGTTCGGTTAGACCGGATCGGATCGGTTGCTGATCCGGCACCGATGGTCACGCAGATTTTATCGTTGGCAGAATTTGCATGGGATGCGATTCGGCATGCTCGCAAACTCACCGAAGCGATGACATGGGATATCGAGTATAATGGCCGAGGCTAAGAACTGCATGAGCTACATCATTCAAATCTCAGAACCGCCGCCAACGGCTCTTACGCGTAGATGACAGGCAATAAGGCGCGGAGCAAGTTGCTACAGTGTCGTAATGATGAGGCAACAGGTTATACTACGTTATATTTCGATCCGTTTATAAATTGATAAATTAGGATCAATGTGTCTCACTGACGCTGCTCAATTTCACGTTGAGTGAAACGATAGAGTCCGGCCATTTGCATGGCCGGACTCTCGAAGGGGCTTTCTTGATTCTTTAGCGTTTTATGGAGCGCTAGAGGAAACGTGCAGCCTTATAAATCGCCTGTTTGCGGCATTCATGGGTGTGCGGTCTCGCACCACGAAAAGTTCTGGCGTATCGATCATGGCTTCGACATCCGTGAGCTGATCTGAGCCCCAAGTAGCTCCCATATCAGAAGAAACCTCTACCGTGTAAAGGAGCCCGGTAGCGAGGGCATTTTTCGGCACCGTGAGACGGAGATGCTTCTCCTGGTCAACCGTGACCATGTCATGCGTGAGCGGACTGCTGTTGGCTTCCATGGGGTGGGTGTTCAGGGCGTATTCGAGCAAGTTACTAAGTGAATCTCCATCTGCATCGTCGCTTGCAAGGTTTTGACCAATTAGGGCGCTACCGAATATTTCCGTCTCCCAGGCATCTGGCATCCCATTGGTGTTTCCGTCAGGATTAGCCACAAATGCTGCCATAGCAGGTGGACCAGCATCAAACGGCAGCAGCATGCTTCTAGGAATGACCGTTGGGCTTGTTACCCCAGGTCCGGTGTAGGCAACGCTTACATGGTCGCCACCAATCGCTTCTTTGTGAAGCGCCTCGAGGTAAACTACCTGCCCTTGGACTAAGCTGATGGAAGCGGAGGTTTGCGAGGGAAACTTGGTCCACTGCTTGTGACTCGTAAACGTGCTGGTGTTAGGGCCGCTGTCAACAAAGGCGATCTGGGTAGCGTCTGTTCACGCATTCCGCACTCCACTGAAATGAAATATTTTCTATATGCATATCATACATGCTCAACGAATTGCGGACGCAATAAAACTGCCAAAATCTAACAGACTGTACATTGTATGTACCTTATGGCTCATTTTTCCAAATGAGCTACCCTACTTCCTCCGCGCAAAAATTCGTCGATGAATCCACCATAGTTCGAGCCAATCACATTCCGGTCATCGCTCGGATGTGTCACAAGATCGGATTGATCGACCTCATCAACGAAAGCATCCCCTGCAACACCGAATTGGA
>JANORE010000444.1:0-5375 GCA_031415155.1 Akkermansiaceae bacterium
CCCACTTCATGAGTGCTCGCCCATCTAAAACTGCTGTTCCTTCCTCAACGAAAAAACGCGTTCTCATCGTAGAAGATCATCCGATGATGCGTGACGCCATCACTCAACTGGTCAACCAAGAACCTGATCTTGAGCGAGTCCTTGCCACCGGAGACCCAGCTGAGGCGCTAGATGCCATCGCCTCATTTCAGCCGCATCTGGTGATCCTAGACATGACGCTTCCGGGAAAAAATGGTCTTGAACTACTCAAAGACATGCGCGCTCTGGCACCCGACATTCAAGTTCTCGTTTTATCCATGCATGATGAAACTCTCTACGCCGAGCGTGTGCTCAAAGCCGGTGGCCGCGGATATATCATGAAAGACTCTCCCGCTGATGAAATCAGTAAGGCCCTCCGCACCGTTTTGGACGGACAGATTTATATCAGCTCACGCATTTCTGACAGAATCATCGAAGCGTTTTCCAGCTCACGTAGCGCAAAAACAGCGTCACCTGTCGATCGACTTTCGGATCGGGAGTTCCAAGTATTTCAGCTCATCGGCCAAGGGCGCAGCACCCAGGAAATCGGTGGGCAGCTAAATATCAGTGGCAAGACGGTCGAAGTACACCGGATCTCGATCAAGAAGAAACTCCACATCGGCACCGCCGCAGAACTTGCCCACCACGCAGCACTTTGGATTAACAGTCAGTCTGGAGGAAGCCTGGTATAGATTTATCTGGAGTGATTGAAACGAAAGCACGCCGCCCATATAGGCAAAAAGCTTATGTCTCGGCAATGTTTCCAAACCTCAGAAATTGGCCATAATAGCAGCGTGAATCGATCACATTCGATCCTATTTAAATCATTCACTGCCATGAAAATTCTTTGCGCTACCGATTTCACTCATCACTCGGATCGAGCTGCCGTTGCCGCGAATGCCATCGCCTATCGCTGCGGAGCATCACTCGAATTCGTGCATATCCGCGAATCCGTCTCTAAGCACTTTCATGCAAGTGATGAGGTCACACTCGCCCTCACCATTGCCAGAGGTGCATCAGTACGGTTAGAAGAGCGAGCCAATAGCTTCTCCAAGGAGCACACCTCACCGACTTGGAAACTTCTTTCATCGGAAAATGGCGAGACGCTCGCTTCGACACTTGCCCGGCACGCCACCGAAACCCAAGTCGATTTGATCGTAGTTTCCACTCATGGGAAAAGCGGGTCTAAACTTTGGCCGATGGGAAGTCTCGCTGCCGCCATCGTCGCGGCATCACCCGTGCCAGTTCTTGTGGTGCACTCATCCGAGCCATTTGTCGCATGGAAAGATCTGGGGATTCCTCCGTTGAAACTTTTTGTAGGTCTCGACCTCAACGAGGAGTCTGGCCAAGTGTTGCAAGCATTGCAAAAATTTCACTTAGACCGTGAAACCAAGATCACTGCAGGATTTGTCCAGATGCTCCACTCTTTCATCGGAGATCCTCTCGTGATTGATATTCAAACGTTCCCAGAAGATGAGAAGCACTTGAAGCATCGTATCCAATACCTAGTCGATAAATATCTTAAAAATACCACCGCAGAAATCAAAGTGGAGACCGGTTTCTATTCCCCGGCGCACTATCTCGTAGAAATGGCGAAGCATGAAGATGCAGATATGGTCGTTGTAGGCACTCATCAGAGAAGCGGGATGACACGGCTGCTTGAAGGCTCAGTGAGTCGTGGAGTTCTTCGTGAAAGTATGACCAGCGTTTTATGTGTCCCTCTTCACCAGCTGGAGAGAAAAGCCAACGCGATGCCAGAACCTAAAATGATAGAATCTTTAGATACGGAACGGTCGATTTTTTGCGCCACTGATTTTTCAGAACGAAGCAGTGAGGCGGCACTCGCCTCTCAGGCACTCGCTCTTCGCTTCGGCACGACGTATGAAATTGCTCACGTCGTCGAAGACTATCATATCTGGCCGGGCTTGCCCAAAGACGCAATCCACACCCTCCATGCAGGTGCTAGCTCGCGATTGAAGCAATTTGTTGATCCACTGATCAAACGCGGCCTCTCCCCGCAACAAACGATTCTTGACGCGACTGGTCACGAATCCATTGCCGATTGTTTACTGAAACATCTCGAAGCCACCCAACCCATACTCGCCGTGATTTCCACTCATGGTAAAAGTGATGATTCGTGGTTTTCCATCGGCAGCACTGCGAGGCGAATTGCTCATGAATCTCCAGTTCCCGTATTGATTACTCGCACCGCTAGGCCTTTCAAACATTGGATCGAGTCTGAAGAAAAAATCCACATCTTGGGAGCTATTGATACAGATGATGAAGCACAAGAAGTACTGGAATGGATGAAACACTTCGGTGATGCAGGACCATGTTCCTTCACTCTCGCCTATATCGACAAATCTCATTCTTACTACTATGTTCCTCAGCCACTGGAGGAACAAGCGATCACGGACTATGTGGATTCCCTCACTTTTGAGGAGTGTAAAATTCGGGAAAAAGCCAAAAGTATCCTCGGCGAAAAGGCTGATATTACCGCTCTCGCTAAACATAATTGGGACGGCGTCAGCGATGGACTTCTACAGGTCGCTCAAGATGCCAAGATCGACATGATCATCCTAGGGACTCATCAGTGGCATGGAATGAGGCGTTGGCTCCATCGTTCAGTCACCACCGATCTCATCAATCGAAGTGAAATAAGTTTGCTCTGTTTGCCCATGCGCCCTCAGATCATACGGCACGATAAAGATATATCATCCATCTTACCATGAGCCATGAACTAAATATTTCATCCGATGTTGAGAAATGGCAATACAATCAACTTAGTGGGTGAATGGCACACTCTGGAAAAAGAAGACGTTCTGCGGCAACTGGATAGCGATCTTATGCACGGCCTCCAGCAGGAGGAAGTGTCTCTGCGTCTTGCCAAATATGGGCAGAATACCCTTCCACAAGCGAAGCGACGCTCGCTAATTGGTGTATTTCTCCGTCAATTTTCCAGTCCGCTTATCTATATTCTATTTATGGCAGCCGCGATTGCCTTCGCCGTTGGGAAGATCGGTGATGCTGGAGTGATACTCATCGTCGTCGTCATCAATTCCATCATCGGGACGATTCAGGAAGGACGTGCAGAACGCTCCATGGAGTCGTTGCGGAACCTCTCCATCCTCAATGTGAGGGTCATCCGTGATGGCGAAGAAAAGATGATCGCGGCACATCATTTAGTGCCTGGTGATATCATCATACTCGCCGCCGGTGATGCGGTGGCTGCGGACGCACGTTTGCTAGAAGCTGCTGCGCTACAAGCTTCTGAGGCAGCTTTGACGGGGGAATCTCTGCCAATCGCTTTATCAACTGAAGCTCTACCATCCCACACCTGTCTGGCAGAGCGGTGTAATATGGTTTACTCAGGAACCCATATTCTTGCTGGACGCGGGAAGGCCATGGTGGTGACCACCGCTCTTGATACCGAAGTAGGGAAAATCGCTACTTTGACAGCAGCCGCCGTGGAACCGAAGACGCCACTCGAGCAGCGCATCATCCAGTTCGGGCGCTATCTTGGTGGAGCTGCCGTCGCGCTCTTCTTCGTTGTCATGATCGTAGGAATCGGGCGAGGTTTGCCCTTCGCGGAAATTTTAATGGTCGCCATCAGTCAGATGGTTTCCATGGTGCCGGAAGGTTTGCCAGTTGCCATGACGATTGCTCTAGCCGTTGGGATGCAGCGCATGGCGGGACGAAATGCAATCGTAAGACGGCTTGCCGCTGTTGAAACTATAGGTTCTACCAGTGTGATTTGTAGTGACAAAACTGGTACATTGACGCGTAACGAAATGACGGTCACCGCCATTTGTTTACCCGACGGACGCACACTGCATATCACGGGTGCTGGTTATTCACCTGAGGGAAAAATTCTCGAAAATAGCCATGAACTCACGGCTCACGAAGATTCAGCATTGCGGACTTTATTAGAAGTTTCTGTTTTATGTAATGATGCACAACTGATCCCTTCCCATAAGCTAGGATTACCGTGGCGCCCAATCGGCGATCCTACCGAGGCGGCACTTCTAACATTGGCACTCAAAGGATGTGTGGAGTTTGATCATCTCCGTCAACAGTGGCCCAAGCACGCAGAAATTCCGTTTGATTCTTCTACCAAGATGATGGCTACCCAGCACGGTCATGGCTCGCGTGGTCGCCTATGTTTCAAAGGAGCGCCCGAGATGCTTCTCGAGCTTTGCGATCCTAAAACTCTTGATTCTGTTAAAATCCAGCAGGCCATCTCAGATTTCACGATACAAACTTTACGTGTGCTTGCCGTGGCTGAAGTCAATGATGACACTATCAACGAAAGATTAGGATTCTTACCCTTTCGAGGGCGTTTAAATTTTCTTGGCTTGATAGGCCAGATGGATCCACCGCGCGATGAAGTAAAGGCAGCAGTGCAGGAATGCAGGAACGCGGGCATTCGTCCTGTGATGGTGACGGGCGATCATAAGGCGACAGGCTTAGCCGTGGCGCGGATGCTTGGCATCGCTCGCGATGGTGATCTCGCTATTGACGGCTCTGAGTTAGAGGAAATGACCGAACAAGATTTATATCATCAGCTTAATCGTATAGCAGTGTTTGCCCGCGTCCATCCTGCACAGAAGCTCCGGATCGTGGAAGCATTTCAGGCTCAGAAAAAAGTTGTGGCGATGACGGGCGACGGCGTGAATGACGCACCCGCTCTGGCGAAAGCAGATGTCGGCGTGGCCATGGGAATCACCGGCACAGAGGTTGCTAAAGGTGCGGCAAAAATCGTGATCGCTGACGATAATTTTGCTACCATCGTCAAAGCAATCGAAGAAGGACGAATCGTATATCGCAATCTCAAGAAAGTTATCCTCTTCTTATTCACGACATCTATCGACGAAATCATCATTATCTTTCTCGCGCTATTTCTTGGGTATCCATTGCCATTAGCCGCCGTGCAAATTCTTTGGATCAATATCGTCGCGGAAGAATTGCTCACGGTGCCCCTCGTCATGGCAGAAGCGGAAGGTGACGAAATGAAACGATTGCCGATCTCACGCGACGAGCCACTCATCACCAAAAACATGCTGATCCGGATGATGACCATGGTGACAGCTGCGGTCGTTGCCACCTTTGGTTTCTATGTTTGGCGACTTTCCACAGGCGTTTCATTCCCTTTAGTGCGTAGCGAAACTCTTACGGTCCTGATCGTGTGTCAGTGGTTCAATGTTCTCAATTGCCACAGCGAGTTGAAGTCCGTTTTCAGCCTGAGTCTATTCAAAAACTATTGGCTCATCGGTGGACTCGCACTCGGTAACATATTTCATTTACTCGTGATCTATACAGAACCAATGAATCGAATTCTTCATACCGTGCCGATTCCA
>JANORE010000445.1:0-13538 GCA_031415155.1 Akkermansiaceae bacterium
TCCAATTCGGTGTTGCAGGGGATGCTTTCGTTGATGAGGTCGATCAATCCGATCTTGTGACACATCCGAGCGATGACCGGAATGTGATTGGCTCGAACTATGGTGGATTCATCGACGAATTTTTGCGCGGAGGAAGTAGGGCAGCTCATTTGGAAAAATGAGCCATAAGGTACATACAATGTACAGCCTGTTAGATTTTGGCAGTTTTATTGCATCCGCAATTCGTTGATCATATATGATATGCATATAGAAAATATTTCATTTCAGTGGAGTGCGGAATGCGTGTTTAATTGTCAGTAATAAATATGTTTATCTAGCTCATCCATGGCGGAGGAGGAAACCAGAATTCAAACAGGACGGCCATCGCCGTCGGATGGAGCATCTCATAAGCATGTTCGTTGATTCTTCGTTCTGGGGTGACTGGTTGTCAGAAAGCACTAAACACCATCACAAGGATAAACACCACGAGTGTAAGAATCAATGAGGCACGACAAAAGTTGATTCTTCCTTTGTTGCCTGTGCTGAAAAATGCCCAGTAGAGATAAAGAACTATATTCAATATTGGGACTGCGAGCACTATCAAAGTGATCAACCAGTCGCCAACGGATAGAGGTAAATCCACTCGAACAACTGGTTGTGCGAACCCTGCGTTCGGCGCGATAGTGGCCCGTGGATGCCTGTTTCCGGGGAACTCTTCTGGTGAGTGTCTTTGGTCTGGAATTGAGATCATATTTGAAGGGAACGTATCAGTCATAATCTCTTCGGCGACTTTCTCGCAGATTGGAAGATCGTAGAGAGGTGTTTAAAGAGTTCCGCCCGGGCGGGCTTGATCGATGGGTGATTTGGCGAGGTCTGGATCGAAACGAGCGAATGCTGAAAACCGTGGGGCAAAGAGAGGGATCATTACAATTCATCCGATCCGGGAACCTCAAGTCCCGTTTCCCAGACGTAGAAATCTGGGTTCAGATGAGCCAGCGGCTCACGCAGCTGATCGACCTCTGCTTCGGGTCCGTGGACTTCCAAGCGGACGAGGTCGGCGAGTTCGAGGAATTCCCCTAACAAGGCACCGACATTCTCAAGATGCGCTAGGGTTCCAGCGGCACCCTCGTAGGCCTCACGACAGAATGCGTTGTTTCCGTTGCGGGTGAAGTCGTAATAGATGCAAGCTGGCTCATTGGCCGTTTGCTCGACGAACTTTGGCATTAATTCCAAGAACTCCGCCAAATTCCCTTCACGAATCTGAAAATACGGATGCAAACTCACGGCTTGAGATAATTTCGACATGCTTAGACCCTCTCGCCGTCTTCAGCGGCGGACAAGGGAAAAAATGATTGATGCCCGGCGGCTGCCACCACTGCTCCCATTTCCAATCTCACGGTGACGACTCGTAGGAAAAGTTCTGATCTGACACCTGAAATTGTTGTGGCTTAATCAATTTTTCTTTTTGATCAGTGCGCCGCAGAATTTACTGGCGGTGTAGGCAAAACAGCTTTGAGCTTGTCCTTGATGGCTTTGAAGGAAGCGCGCATTTCCTCCGGGGTTCCTACTGCTAGGGCGGCTTCATATTCAAAGTGCAAGCCAGGCGTGATGGAGAAAGTGACGATGGGAGCAAAATAAGAGCAAGCCCCGGTGGCGGTTGGCGATGAGCCAAATCGATAACAGGTCAGCTCCTTCGCCACTGGCGCGAAGAGTCCCACGCCGCGGTTTTCGGCATTTACCCAAGCGGCCCAGCCCTCGGGGATTTTGCGCGATTCGTTGGGCCATCCCGGTTGGGAAGTGGTGAGGGGATCATCACTCCATGGCTGGTCACCTTGATAAATCACCATCTTGTCGTAGGCGGGATTAATAAAAGTCGCGGGAACTTCTTGGTGAGTGGGCGGGTGGACTTCGCTCCCAGTATAGCGGAAGCCGAATTTGATGATGGCCAGGTTTCCCTCTAGGCGGATGTGTTGTTTCATCTCGCACTCGGGCAGCAGCTGTCCGCCGGCCCAATTCCTTGGGCGGACGCGGGCATGCAGGGTGGTGGCATCGTGGGTGATTTCTAATATCTCGGAGGCCTGATGGGTGTAGTCGCCGCCTTGTACGGGATTCCAGCACCAAGGTTTTTCCACCCAGAGAGAGCCGTCTTTTTTGCCGTAGTAGCTCTGCTGGACGAGGCGACCGTGATCGAAGTGGTCCAGGAGATTCTCCTTGGAGTCACTGCGGGAAAACCAAGCGATGCCAGCCCCGGAAGCTTTTTTCACGCCCAGTCGCACCTGACCATTGTCGATGTAAATCCACTCGGAAGGCTGCGGCTCCGCAGCGGGTAGGGAAATGTATGTTAGGGCGAGGCCGATACTGGAGAGGAAAATCTTGTGCATAGGATGGATATACTAATTAGAGCTTGCTGAAAAAGTCAGTGCAAATTTCGGGGTGAAAAATTAGGGGTGCAGCCCTCAATTTCGTCGCTGGAATGTAAATCCATCTCTGTGACGGATCGCAGTAGGAGGGAGTTCGGAATTTCGCCATCAGCAGGAACTGCCACATGGGCCATGGTTGGATCAAGGCACGCAAAATCCTCAGTAGGGCATCGAGGTTCATGACGATGAGGCCGATGGCGACTACGGTTCTGCTGGTGGTCGCCAGCTTGGCCATGACTCTTTGCAGGGTGCCTTTGCGTTTGATGTCGCGGAGCTGTTTGCCGATGCCGGTGCGGATCTTGGTGGCGTTGGTTTTTTTGGAAAGTGCGACGCTGAGAAAGTCGCGGCGGGCTTTTTCCCGGTAGGTGCGTGGTTTTCTGACCTTGCCGGGCATGGCAGTGTGGAGATCATTGATGATCCGCTCGGTTTTTTCGCGGGCTTCGTTGAGCAGTTTCAGGTTAGTGGGATAGGTGATATCGGCGGGCGTGCAGGTGGCATCTATGGGAAGTTTTCCGTTAGGCTTTGGCTCAAGTTCGGGGCTTGGAATGGGGTTTTGCTCTCTGTGAAAAGGCGTGGTTTGATCTGGTGATGAGGCAGGTGGATCTTTGGCAAATCCTGCTTGCGTCCGTGCGCGGCAGATGATGGCAAGGTTGATTTTTCCCAACAATTCCGGGCTGATGCGCTTGCGAAAGTGGACCATCATTGAGGAATCGAAAAGGTTTTCGCGGAGATATTCGTGCAAACCGAGGAAATATTGGAGATATGGGTTTCCACGAATCTGGGCGACGGTTTCCTCATCGGTGATGGCGAGGTGCTCGTTGATGATGAGGGGCCCAGCGCGATACGACTTTCCTTGGCCGGGGCACCCATGCCGCTGTCGGCGAAGTTGGCCCGGTAGTCTTCTTCTATCAGATGGCATGGCACCATTTTTGCGAGTTTTACCCAGCGATTTTCTTTGAATTGAAGGGCTTGGGGCTTTTTCAGGAAGCCCTAAATGACCCAATTGGTAACGCCGCGAAATATTCTCATGGTTAGACCCAGACGACTTGCCACCCAAAAAATCTGATCGCGGTTCCATCATTTAGAAACTCACTGAAAGAACTCAGCTTCTCCGGCATTATCTTTTAGTCTGCAGGCCATTCCATAGAATGAAGTCGGCTGAGAGTGCCCACTACTCGAAGTCTAAAGTTCAGCCCCAGTCATGATCATGAAATCCAACATCTACTTCGCCGTTCTGATCGGCACCGTCACCCTTGCCAACTTCACTCTCGCCGAAGAGGCCAAATGGACCGAGCTACTTGATCCCAAGCTTTCACAATGGGAGGTCTGGATGGGCGTACCCCATGCCAGCGTGAAAAATTTGCCGGAGAGTACCGCACAATCGAACGGCCATAACAAAGGCACGCCCCTCGGTCTTGGGAATGATCCAAAGAAGGTCTTCTCGATCATCGAGGAAGATGGCAAGCCTGTGCTCAAGGTCACGGGCGAGATTTACGGCGGGCTTACCACCTTGAAGGAATTCAGCGACTATCACTTCTCCTGCGAGGTGAAATTCGGAGACAAAAAGTGGGAGCCACGGCTTAATAAACAACGTGATAGTGGCTTGCTCTACCACTGCACTGGCGAGCATGGCGCATTCTGGAACGTCTGGATGCGTAGCTTGGAATATCAAGTGCAGGAGGAAAACCTCGGCGATCTCTTCCTGCTCGCCGGCACGGCAGCGGATGTTCCTACTTCGCCCGGTTCAAAAGTCCCCGGTGTCCCCGCCGTGAGGTGGGATCCGACGCGGCCTTTCATGCCCGCGAAAGGAGCTGAGCGTTCTGTCAATCACGAGAATCCGCACGGTCAGTGGACCACCGCCGAGTATTACGTGCTGGGCCAACAGGCGATCCATGCGGTGAATGGTCACGTCGTCCTCTCCCTCGACAAGGCCCGCTTGGAGGACGGCACGCCGCTCGTCAATGGCAAGATCCAGATTCAGTCTGAGGGTTCAGAAGTCTATTACCGCAACATCCGCATCCGCCCGATCACCGCTTTTCCCGCAACGCTCCTCGCCGACAGCAAACTTCCCGCCGCACCATGAATCGCCTCGTCTCCGTATTCATCCTGCTGGCTACCATCGCCAGCGCTGCCGAGCCTCCTCTGGCCGAAAAACTCAAAGGAAAAGGCTATAATGTTCTATTCGTTGGCATTGATGATTTAAACGACTGGGTCGGTTGTTTCGGTGGTAACCCGCAGGCGATCACGCCCAACTTTGACCGATTTGCCAAACAGCAGGCGATGGTGATGAGCAAGGCTTATTGCGCCTCCACCGTCTGTTGCCCATCTCGCACGGCTCTGCTGACCGGCAAGCGGCCATCTTCGACCGGTGTTTATGGCAATGATCAAAATCTAAAAAACGCGGCGAAGGCCAAGGAGCTGGTTACCCTGCCGGAATACTTCGCTAAAAATGGCTATCACACGGTTTCTGCCGGGAAAATTTTCCACGGTTCCGCCGAGTGGGCGTTTCAAGAAGTCGCCCATCCTGGTGGCGGGAATCAAGGGATGCGGTGGGAAGAATCTCCATCTTCAGCACTGGGCCTGAAATCCGTTAAAAATGAATTGGCTTGGGGCGCGTGTAAGGCACCTGTTGAGCAGACGAAAGATTATCTCGCCTGTCAATGGGCCGCAGAGCAGCTCCAGCGTGACTTCGACGGTAAGCCGTTCTTCCTGGCACTTGGCATCTCTAAGCCGCATTTGCAATGGATCGTTCCGCAGCAGTTTTTCGACATGTATCCACTGGATCAAATCAAGCCCGTTGAGCTCCAGCGTGATGATCTTGATGATATCCTTAGTAAGGACGGCAAGCCCATTTTCAAGGTGGGTCAAGGGTTCCAGCAAACCGACAAGGCGGACATGCACCGACAAGCGCAGCGCGCTTACCTGGCAAATATCAGCTACATGGATCACTGCCTGGGGGTCGTCTTCGACGCGCTAACAGAGAGCAAGTATGCCGATAATACCATCGTCATGATCTGGGGTGACCACGGCTGGCACCTCGGTGAAAAGATGAAATACGGCAAGACCGAGCTATGGGAGGAGTCGGCCCGCGTGCCGCTGATCGTCCGCGTGCCTGGCGTGACGCCACCTGATTTCAAATGTGATGGAGTGGTTAACCTGCTCGATATGTATCCCACGCTAGTCGAACTCTGCGGTCTGCCACCTAATCCGGAAAACGAAGGACGCAGCTTCGCCCCGCTGCTCAAAAACCCGGAAATGGGGTGGAATCATCCCACACTAACCACTTATCAATTCAAGAATCACTCGCTCACCGACGGGCGCTACCGCTTCACGACCTATGGCGGTAAGGCTGGTGGTGGCGAGGAATTCTACGACCATTCGACCGATCCGATGGAGCACAAAAACCTAGCCGCCATCTCTGAATCCAAGGGAATCATGGCCAAATTCAAAACCCTTCTACCCACGCATGATGAGCCGGATTCACCTCGCAACGACCCAGCAGATGACGACAAGAAGGCCAAGCGTAAAGGCAGCAAGGGTGGTAAAGCAGATAACAACGAATAGCTCTATTCCGGCGTAGGCTATGGGTTTTTCAATGAATGCAATTTATGAATTATAGGAAAAAAATCGTCTCCTTGTGCGCGGGTGTTCTGATTACTGGGGTGACCGGAATGGTGGCAGAGACGAAGCCGGGCTACGGAATATCCAGTTGGGCGGGGTGGAAGCCGGGACAGGTATCGCGGGCGAAATGCCCAGAACTGCGCAGCGTTCCGCTCATCCTGAAATGGGATTCGCTGGAACTCACCATGGGACAATACGCGTTCGAGGAAAAGCTCGGGAAACCATTACGGGCGGCAGATGAAGACGGGCTGTATGTGATGATTAAAATCTATGTAGGCCCCGACTGCCCTCCATGGATCTATGAACAAGGTGTTCCGCCAGTCATTACGGATCGCGAGGTCAACGCGCTCGGCAAGAAGACGGACAGCCAGGAAAAGTATCCCTACTACCTGCATCCAGAATACAAGAAGCACTACTTCGCGCTGATTGCTGCCTTTGGCAAGTATGTCGCAGCCCTTCCTCCCGAGCTGTGTAAGCGCATCATGTTTGTGCAGAGCGCCGAAGGATCCACCGGAGATGGCTCACCCTACAAAGGCAATCCGTTAGACAAACAATATGACATTTCCAAGGAAGCTTGGAACGACTTCCGCCGGGAGACTTGGCAGAATTATCTGAACGCATTCCCCAAGATGCCGATCGCGGTGAACTCCGACTCCAATGAAAACACGGAAACCCAATTCCTGCTGGATCACATGGAGGTCATCGGGCTGAAAATGGGCATGTTTAGCCACGGTTATGTGGTCAGCGACAACGACAAGCGCCTAGCCGCATTCCAAGCCTTGGAAGCCGAAGCAAAAAAACGCGGTAAGCCCGTGCTCACGCGCGGCGAGATGGACGGCGAGTTATTTGTCATGGATTGGTCGAGTCGAAACATTCCACAAGCTCTCTACTGGTCGGGCATCTTCGCCACGCATTGCCACTTGGACGTCTGGAATGTTCCGGCCAATGCTCTGACCTCTCAACCCAACTGGCCCGCCTTGCAGTTTTTTAACAAATATGCCGGGCATAAGGATCCGGCGTCTGCCCCGGCCGCCTTCTGCGCTCTGCGCGACGGGCTTGACGCCTCCGACTTCGATCGGTTTCCCGCCACGGAATTCGGCGGAACTCCGGGGAGAAAAAATGATGGTGAGCGCTACGTAAAAATCACCAAGGCCTTCGCTGCCTATGGCGCACGCATGGACGATCCCAAAGCGGCGGGCGGCGGTGGCATGATCAATCGCAAAAGCAAAGGCTCCAACGATTCTGGCTGGGGCACCTTGCCGGGCAATTATTCCCGCTTTCTTACACAGATCGACCCTGGCTCCGGCGATGTCGGGCGGTGGAACATCGACGAGTCCATCCAAGGGCGCTTCGGTCGCGCCTTCGAGCATCAGTCGGGCAAGACGCAAATGCGCTTCCGACTTGATCCGGGCTTCGGTGCGAAGGAAGTGAAAGTGAAGGTCACCTATCTCGACAAGGGCACGGGTTCTTGGGCCATCGGACTTCCAGAAAAAAAGCAAACCACGCTCATCCAGAATACCGACAGTGGCCAGTGGAAGACCAAGACCGTCACTTTCTCCGAGCCTAAAGAACTCGTCCTGAACTATGAATCGGGAGACGACACCGTCTTCCACCTGATCGAAATAGAACGATGAAATACATCCGGCTCCTCTTTCTTCTTAACTTGCCATTCGCACCGCAGGCATTGCTCCATGCGGCGGATGCCAGCCCAGCACGACCTAACATCCTCTTCGCCATCGCCGATGACTGGGGCCTACATGCGGGTGCCTACCACACGCGTTGGGTAAAAACGCCTGCCTTTGATCGCATTGCCCGCGAGGGATTGCTCTTCCAAAACGCCTACACGCCCATGGCGAAATGTGCACCCTCACGCGCCATCGTCCTCACTGGACGCCACCTCTGGCAGAACGAAGAAGCCGGCAATCATCTCGCATTTTTTCCGAAAAATTTTAAAAGTTGGCCTGAGACACTCATGGAAAAAGGCTGGCACACCGGCATCAGCGGGAAAGGCTGGGGCCCCGGAATCGCGAACGATGCGAACGGCAAGCCCCGACTCATCGCTGGCAAACCGTTCGACCAGCGCAAGGCCACCCCGCCCACCAAGAATATCGGCAAGACTGACTACGCCGCGAACTTTACCGACTTCCTCGATTCCGTACCGAAGGACGCCCCGTGGTCATTCTGGTATGGCAGTCAAGAGCCGCACCGCGAATACGAGTTCCAGTCTGGCGTTAATAAGGGTGGTAAAAAGCTCACGGACATCGACCGCATACCCGGTTATTTGCCCGACCATGAGACCGTGCGTCACGACATGCTCGATTACGCTCTTGAAATCGAGCACATGGACAGCCACCTCGGTCGCATGATCGCCGAGCTGGAAAAACGAGGTGAACTAGACAACACGCTCATCGTCGTCACCAGTGATCACGGTATGCCATTTCCACGGGTGAAGGGTCACGCTTACCACGACTCGAATCACGTCCCGCTTGCCATCCGCTGGCCACGCGGCATGTCGAATCCTGGCCGAGCCATCCAAGACTTCGTCGACTTCACCGACATCGCCCCGACGATTCTCGACTACGCAGGCATCGCGGCGAAAGACAGTGGCATGATGCCAATCACCGGGAAAAGCCTACGACCGATTTTGGAAAGCACGCAGGCAGGTCAAGTCCTGCCAGAGCGCGACCACGTGCTTGTGGGTAAGGAGCGAAACGACGTCGGACGACCCAATAACTGGGGCTACCCCATCCGTGGTATCGTCACCTCAGATACGTTATATCTTCGCAATTATGAACCCAGCCGTTGGCCAGCCGGAAATCCCGAGACCGGCTACCTCGACACGGACGGCAGCCCCACCAAGTCGCTCATCCTTGATCTCGGGCGCGTGAATCGGGACGACCGCTTCTGGCAGACCAACTTCGGAATGCGTCCCACCGACGAACTGTATGACTTGCCCGGCGACCGCGACTGCATGCACAACATCGCCCCCGCGCACACCGAGCGCATGACCGCCCTACGCCAAAGGATGGAAACGATGCTCAAGTCCCAGGGCGACCCACGCATGGACTCCCGCGGCGAAGTCTTCGACCACTACAAGCCCTCTCAAGGCGATGGCCTTTATGAAAATTTCATGCGCGGCGAAAAAGTCGAAACCGGCTGGATCAATCCGACCGATTTCGAGAAAGAACCCATCAAGCCGTGAACCCGAGATCCGCTCCCTAAAAACCAGCCGCTCGACGCAGCCGGATTTGTAAATCTGCGAGGACGTTCATGAAATAAATATAGGCGTCATACGGGCTTGGATAGGGTGTGAAATAACTATGCACGCTGCCATCGGTGCCGTCCTTGGTGGACATCCAGTAGAAGTGATCTGAAGTCTGCATTTTCGCCCACATCTGGGTGACTTCGGGATCATTCACCGCCAGGACTTCGGGTTCTAACCGATGAATTTTTTCGATGGCTTCTTGCTGCATCACATTGCCCATCCAGGCGGAAAGATCGCGCTCGGCATCGGCCCATGACGTGAGGAGTTCGCAATGATATTCCCGTGATGCGCGGTAGAGATCCACGGCTTCGGAAGGCGTGACCCATTGGAGGCCAGCTTCACTGGCGGCTTCTGGGAGAGCCTGCCAAAAATCAAAGATTCCGGTGTCCGCCCACTGGTGTTCGCCGATGCTTTCGTAGTCCATGCAGAGGTTCACCACGTCGCCATCACACTCCGCCAGCCAGCTCGCAAATTTGTCAGGAGTCAGTGGATATTCTGGCCAAGCAGGATCGGAAAAACGGAAGGCGAGATCATCGGACAGCGTGCAATTTCTGAGCAGTGTTTTGATGCGAGCGGTCGTCGGTGCGCGGTAGAGGAAATTGGTGGACTGGCCGTCTAAATTTCTTTCCACCCCCTCGGCGATGACTCCGTCGAAACCCATCGTTTCCGCCTTGGCGGCGATGGCGTCGTTATAAATCAGCTCGGTGTTGCGGAAGACTCGTGGGCGGACGCGGAAGACTTCTTCGAGCTTTTGCAAATGCAAATCCACTTGCCGGTCGAACTCCTTGTTCGAATGAACGAACGCCAGCGAGTGATAATACGTTTCTGCTAACAGCTCGACGCCACCGGAGGCGACAAGATCTTGAAATGACTCCAGCACATCTGGGCGGTAGCGTTCCATTTGCTCGATGGCGGTGCCGCTGATCGAGAGAGCCATCCGGAAGCGGCCAGCGTTTTCCTCGATGAGTTGTTTAAACATCCGGTTCACCGGCAGATAGCATTGATCGGCGACTTTGCTCATGATCTCGGCATTCATTCTCTCGTCTTCGTAAGACGCGTTTTCGCCGATTTTAAAAAAGTCATAAGGCATCAACCGATGCGGTTGATGCACCTGGAAATATAAGCAAATGTCAGGCATGATGGGTGATAAAAGTTAGACGAATAGTTCCTCATAAACTTGGATGACATGGGCCGCGGCGGCATCCCACGTGGCGGCAGCGATGTCGAGTTTCGCTTGCCCGACGACTTGTGCGTGAAGCTCATCGTTGGTCAGTAGATCGTTGATATGTTTCGCCATTAACTCGACGTCCCAGTAGTCCGCTTGGAGGGCGCCTTTCAAAACCTCGGCGACGCCGGATTGCTTGGAAATGACAGCGGGGATGCCAAATTGTGCCGCTTCGAGCGCGGACAGGCCGAAGGGTTCTGAGACAGAAGGCATGCAATAGACATCCGTCATGGAGAGTAACTGATGGACCTTTTCCTTGTCCAAGAAGCCCGTGAAATGGAAGTGCCCGCCGAGGCCTTGGAAGGCGCCAGACTCGATGAGTGGCCGCAGTTTCTCGCCTGTTCCTGCCACGACGAAACGGACGTTTGGATTTTCCGAGATGATGCGAGAGGCGGTCTGGAGGAAAAACTCGGGTCCTTTTTGCGAGGTGAGTCTGCCAAGGAACAGCACGAGCTTTTCAGGAAATTTCTTCTTCGTCGCAAACACTTCCACCGGATCGGCACCGTTGTGAACGGGCCGGATTTTCGAGGGATCAATCCCATAATGATTGGCGATGATCTCGGCGGTGTAATGACTCACTGGAATGACGCGATCCGCCTCCTCCATGCCATATTTTTCGAGATCATAAATCCAGCCTCGGGCGTCCGCTCCGGCACGATCATACAATAAAGCATGGACATGGAGAACGAGCGGCTTGCCCGTTGTTTTTTTCACTTCGACGCCCGCAAGGAAGGTCATCCAGTCGTGGGCATGGATGATGTCGAAGTTTTCTAACAGCGCTATCTTGGCGGCGATTTTTGAGAACTCGATGACTTTGCTGCCGAGATCGGGCCCGTAGAGATCGCCGATTTTAAAGGAATCTAACTGGCTGCGAGTGGTCTTGGAAAATTGAACTTCGGTGACAAGTTCATGATTGAGAATGGTTTCTGCGGAGGTTCCGGCATCTTCGTAGGGATCGAGAAAAATCGGGATGTTTTGCACTTGAGCGAAGCTCTCGTAGCGGTAGCCGGTTTCTACGGATTTGAATTCATCCACGACGAGCTGATTGAGTCCGCGCAACTTGAAGTCTGGAAATTCGGCATCGGGTGATGATTTAGGCACGATGACGGTGAGATCGACTTTTTTTGCTAAAGCCCGCGAGAGGCCGAGACAAGCCACGCCGAGGCCGCCATTGATGAGCGGTGGAAATTCCCAACCAAGTTTTAAGACACGTAAGCGTTTCATGTGAAAGATCTAGCAATCGGTCATGATGAGTTATAGCAAATGCCGCGCCAAGATTTGATGAACCATGGAGTCGTTGAAATTTTACGTGCGTTCGAATTTTCTAAGTCAATGATCCATGATATGAAATTTCTCTCACTTCTTTTTCTAGCAGTTTTACCATCATGCATATTTTTGCCGAGGGCCACGCCAGAGCCCGTGCAGACTTTATCGGCAGGAAATCCGAAGGGCGGGGAGTTGGTCGTCTTTCTGCCGGGACGGTGGAGCAAAATCGAGGAATTCCAGCAGGAGTCTTTTTTCGAAATCGCCAGCAAGCGCTGGCCAAATGCACGACTCGTGGCAGCAGACTTGCATCTCGGATATTACAAGAACCGCAGCATGGCCCGGCTGCTGCATGAAGATGTCATCGCGCCAGCCAAGCGATCCGGGGTGAAATCCATCAAGATCGTCGGCATTTCGATGGGCGGTCTAGGTGCTTTGATCTACGACACTGAGTATCCACAGCAGATCGATGAGATAATTTTGCTCTCGCCCTTCGTCGGCGAGGAAAAGGTGCTTCTCGAAATCCAAGCGGCTGGCGGCTTGAGAAAATGGCGGCCCGCAGCCGTAAAGGACGAAGATTTCAGCAGAAAACTCTGGCTCGGCCTTCGAGAAAACTGGTTGGAGAAAGGAAATCAGCCGCGAATCATCCTCAGCTGCGGCACGGAAGACCGGCTCGCAGAATCCAATCGTTTATTCGCCAAGGAATTTTTGAAACCTGCTGCGCAGAAATGGATGACAGGTGATCACGACTGGCCGACTTGGCGCGCGCTATTCGAAAAATGAATCGAGCGACAAGATCGCGGGCCTCAGTTTTTCAAGACCACCCGGTATCTGGCTTTTCCAGCGCGGAGATGGTCGAGTGCCGCATTCACGTCATTCATGGCGAATGTCTCGGTCATGGGAGCGATTTTGTGACGGGCGCAGAAATCTAGCATTTTCGCAATCGTCGCGGGCGAACCAAGCGGTGAGCCAGAAATCGATTTCCGCCCGCCAATGAGAGAAAATGGAGCGACAGGAACGGGTTCTAAAACTGCGCCTACAAAATGCAGTCGCCCGTCCGGTGCAAGCGCCGCGATATAAGAATTCCAATCAAGCGTGACGTTGGCCGTGACGAGGATGAAGTCGAATGAGCCGGCGAGTTTTGCAAGCGCTCCTTGATCTCGGGAATTGACGATGTGGTGAGCGCCGAATGCCCGCGCTTCGTCGCCCTTCGACTCACTGGAAGTGAATGCCGTCACTTCGCAACCCCATTTGTTTAAAAATTGAAGAGCAAGATGTCCGAGTCCGCCGATGCCAATCACGCCTACGCGGTCTGTTGGCTTCACCTCGAAATCAACCATGGGTGCGAAAACGGTAATGCCACCGCAGAAAAGTGGTCCCGCGCTGGCTGGATCAAGCGTGGAAGGAAGCTTCACCGCCCATTCCCAATTGGCCCGCACTCGGTCGGCAAATCCACCATGGCGCCCCACGATGATTTGTTCAGAGCTACCGCAAAGCTGGTGTCTTCCTGATAAACAGGGCTGGAAGGAAAGGCAACTTCCTGAAAACCAACCGAGTCCCACGCGATCACCGACCGCTAGCCCTTTGGTTTGACCGCCCAATTTCTCGACAATTCCCACCACTTCATGGCCAGGAACCAATGGATAGGTGGAATTTCCCCAATGATTGTCGAGCATGGAGAGATCCGAGTGGCAGATGCCGCAAGACTCGACTCTTACTTGCACCTGCTCTGGGCGGAGCTCGCCGGGATCAAATGCGAAATTTG
>JANORE010000446.1:0-9873 GCA_031415155.1 Akkermansiaceae bacterium
ATCCGCGCCCCCCGTGAAGGGAGCGACTCCATAATACTTTCTCGGCAATTTGCACCCCCTGTTTCAATCCGCGCCCCCCGTGAAGGGAGCGACAAAGCCGGGGCCTGCGGGTGAATCAGCATTTGAGTTTCAATCCGCGCCCCCCGTGAAGGGAGCGACTCCGCCACTCTGGAATGCTTTTCGCAGAAGGGGAAGCAAACACTTTTCCGCGAACCTAAGTATTTTCGTGGTGGGTGATTGTTAGAAAAACAGTTTTTAGATGTCAAAGAACGGAAGCAGTAGGCCTGGCTGCCATCGCGAACCTAGCGAGGATTTTGAGATCACTTAGGGTTCGCGGAGACGGAGAGCGGACTGTTTAATGAGACAAGAAAGGGAAATAGATTTCAGCTCAAACGACAAGTGTTCCTTCGATGTCGTAGCCGACTTTTGCACCGTGGTGCTCGACTTTATGGTGCCAGTTGCTGCCGAGGTGATAAAAGCGGAGGCTGTCGGTTTCTGGGTCGATGATTCCTCGTAGTTTTGCTTTCAGTGCTACGAGTTGGGCGGGATCTACTTTGCACTCGAAGACGGAGTTTTGGACGCGTTGGCCGTAGTCGAGGCAGGTTTTTGCAGTGCGGCGGAGGCGGGATTTGCCAGCTGGCGTGGTGGTGGCCACGTCGTAGGTGATGAGGATGTACATTTGAAACTTAGGATCTGAAATTTGAGATCATTTCGCGAGAAATGCGGGGTAGGCATCCAGATCGCCACGGAGATGGCGGGCGAGGAGGCGGGCTTGGAGTTGGGTGAGCAGCCCGATGGTGGTTTTTTCGTCGAGAAATGGATGGGTGATCTCGTCTTGTTTGCGTTCTTGCCAGGCGGTGAGGACTTTTTTGCGGGAGTCTTCTTTGAGGAGGACTGCGCCGTTTTCTTTGAAGTCGAAGTCTTTGCTGGTGATTTGCTGGCGGTTAAAAAGTGAGAGCGCAGTGCGATCCGCAAGGAAGGCGCGGAATTCTTCCATGAGGTCGAGCGCGAGCGAGGGGCGCCCTGGGCGGTCGCGGTGGAGGAAGCCGCATTGGGGATCGAGCCCGCAGGATTCTAGGGCACTGCGGCAGTCGTGCATCAGCAGGGCGTAGAGAAAGGAGAGCAGGGCATTGACCGGATCGAGGGGTGGTCGGCGGGATCTGCCGGAAATGGTGACGGCAGGATCGTGATTGGTGAGCAGGTGGGGGAAGACGGCGAAGTAGCCAGCGGCGGCCTCGCCCTCGATGCCGCGTAAGCTGTCGAGGTTGGTGGCGCGGGAAACGAGGCCAATTCGGACGGCGAGGAAATCGGCGGCATGGGTCAGGGCGTGGGCGCGTTCTGGGGATTTTTCACCATGGTCTCGGGCAGCTCGCATGAGAATGTGGCGGGTGTTCGCGAGCTTGGCGGAAATCATGTTCGCAGCGATGGCGAGAGAGGCGGGCTCGTGATCGGCGCGGCGGTATTGCTCGCGACGGAGGAGGATATTTCCGGAGGTAAAGCCATGGGAGGCGGCGAGAAATTTCCCATGAGGATTGTGAAAGGAGAGGGCGACATTTCCCTCGGCACAGGCGGCCATGAGCGCGGCGGAGCAGGAAATATCCCAGCCGAAACAGGCGATGCCGTCCAGATTATGCAGTGGCACGCGGAGCTTGGTTGCGCCTTCGTGGCGAATCTCGATGGCGGCTCCGTCCTTGCGGAGGTAGGCGCCTTCTAGGGTGACGAAGAGGGTATTGAGGTGGCGGCGCATTGCGTTAGGTAATGGAGATGAGAGTCGAACCAGCTCTGCACGCCGCGCTTAAAGCGCATGGCCTTCGGCTCACAGAGGCCGATGAGGGAGCATGCGTCGCAGCGGCGCGGCAGATACTCGGCGAGTGGAGTTTCACGGGAGAAAATCATCGCGTGCAGTGCGGTAGCTGTTTCTCTAACAAGTTCACGCAGTGCCGTGTCAAATTCCACGGGCGTTCGGCGTTTTTTCTCACCGTAAAATAGGTAGCCGCTAGGAATCGCAATCCCTAACATTTCCTCTAAGCACATCGCTTGAGCACAGAGCTGCACTTCATCGGCACGGTGGGACTTCGGCTTGCCGCGTTTATATTCCACCGGGATGACACTGGCATCTGGATGAAACTCCACGATGTCGCACTGCCCGGAAACGCCGAGTACGAAGGAGCAAACCGACAAGCTACGCGTGATCCGCACGCCGCCTTTGTTTTCATCCGCTCCCTCATGTGCCTTGTGGTGCAGCACTTGTCCTTCGGCAGTGAATTTATTTTCCGCCCACACCTGCTCCAGATGGATGAGGGAACACTGGCGCGGGCAAAACAGCCAATGCTGGAGCGCGGATAGCGGGAGGAGTTGGTCTTCTTCAAACATCGGATTGCTCCTGCACGATGCTCTCGATTTCCTCGTGGCCGAATTCCAATCCCCGCAGCTTAAAGCGCGGCGGAGCATGACGGTTCCCCGCCGGTGCTTGAATCCATTCCAACATCCCGCTCAATGGCTTGGCATGATCCCGCAGGGAAACCATCACCCGTTTCCCCAGCACCACACCCCATCGCGATTCAAAGGCCCGCTTCTTCTCATCCAGCTCCTCGCGCCAACGCCGCCACCCGGCATCACTGCCGTTTGCGTCGAAGTTGAACTGGCCTTGGTCGAAGTTCATCTGGTGAGATGGTCAAGAGTCATCATCGGAATAGTCATATTGGATCGGCGGCTTGCCCTTCGGATTCAAGATCTTCGGCTTGCGGAATTTGCTCGTCGTTTCCTCGATGGTTTTGCAGGTCACATCGAAGCGCCAGTCATCGCCGTAGTCGAAGAGGAAGATGAGTTTTTTTCCTGGATGAAAAACGTCTAGCAGAGCGGTCGTCTGGACACCTAGATCACCCGGATTCGACTCCTCTCCGATGTCGGCAAAGAGCGTGTATTCTTCTTTCGTCACTCCACGCCTATCGATTTTGTCGTAAAAGCCAAAGCAGTGATCCAAGTCAAACTTCACCGCCTTGAGGATCGTTTCCGCAAGGTCTTCCAGGGTGTGTTTTTCAGAGTGCACCAGCGTGACGGAGAAATCCCCATGCTTGATGAGAAAGGTGAGGGCGAGTTGGGCTTTGACGTTACGACGTGGCTGATCATCGCCAGTCTCGATCACCCGGCAGACTTTTCCCCCGCAGATTGGACAAAAGCCATTGAGGATGATGTCGCCGGACGGATGCAGCTCGCCCGTGGCGTCGCTAATCCCGCGGCCATCCTTACAAGTTCCGCACCAAATGCTGCAGAGGATGAGTTCCTTTCCGTGATCGGTGATTCGCATCCACCGCTCCATGGCGGCGGGGGTGAGGGTGGGTGTGATATGCATGATGGTCAGATCCGGTGGATGAAGGTGATGAGTTTCTCAAGATCCGGGTAAAGCCAGCCGATAGCGTTGGGTTGGACTTCGGGGGGAATTCGGTTCGGTCATTTCGATCACGCCCGCCAGCAAAGCCGGGTTGAGATGGTTTTTCCGGAACGTGGGCTTGTGGCGCAGACCGAGGCGGCGGATAAGCTCATCCGCTGTCAATGCCGCGTCGTTACCGTAGGCTGAGAGCAGTAATTTTACTTGGTCGCTTACTTGGTCGCTTACTTGGTCGCTTGCGGATGTAGCACTCAACGTTTCAAGAATGACCGAAAGCATGAACTCGACAAACGGAGTCGCTTCCGCCTGTCGATCCGCCGCCCCAAGTGACTCATAGTATTCCACTTGGCGATCATGAACTAGACTTTCGACCGGAAGATAAGCCAGCTCTGGATGCCAATTTGAGAGGGCAAGTGATTGCCAAAGCCTTCCCAGCCGCCCATTCCCGTCTGAAAACGGATGAATGAACTCGATTTCGTAATGGAGGATGGCGCTGGAGATCAACGGATGAAGATCCGTCCCAGCCAACCACTGGAAAAGATCGCCCACCAAGTGCTCCACCCGTTCTGCCGGAGGAGCCATGTGAACGAGTTGTGCCCCACGGTAAATGCCAACTCCACCCGCGCGAAACATCCCGGCGTGATCCACCAATGCCTTCATCATCAGTCCGTGGGCAGTGAGAAAGTTTCCCACCGAGGCCGGTTTCCAATTCGGCAACAGATCGTAGCACGCGATGGCATTTTGCACTTCTTGGATTTCCCGCATCGAGCCGATCACCCGCTTGCCTTCCAAAATCGCCGTCACTTGATCGATCCCGAGGCTGTTATTTTCAATCGCCAGCGATGCCTGAATCGACTGAATCCGGTTCGCCTTCCGAAGTTGTGGGGAAAGCGACAAATCCCTCCCGCCCCACCTCCCGATCCGCTCGCAAATCTCCCCGACCAGCGTGAGCTGGCGGGATGTGATGGTGAAGGGTGGTTGGTGGGGTGTGGGCATGGAGGCTATTTGCGTTTCGCAGATGCTCGTGAAGCGAGAATCTGATGCCAATCTGTGAGTGAAACAAAAACCGGAGCGGGCGCGTGCGGGGCAGGGTTTTTGGGCCACGCCCACCAGCCACCGGCGATTTCAGCAAGAGTTCGGCATTCTTTGCTCGCCGCCAACGCATAAGATTCTGCTGGGGAAGGCGCTGTCTTCTCAGCTGTCTCCCACAAATCGAATTCCAGATCCACCAGCCAAGTCGCACAAAACCCGTCTTGGGAATACTCCTTCATCTTGCAAAGAAGGAGTTCCCGGGCAAGAGCCGCGCGGTTGGGTAGGCCGTCGGTTGGATCGAGATCAGTTTCCATGAATCAGATGCGGCGGATGAGGGTGACTCCAGAAGGGATTGCGCCTTCGTCGATGGTGACCAAGTAGTCAGAAAATGCGCGTGGCACTTCGACTTCGGGCTTTTTCGTGACGGTTACGAGGTCGAAGAGTTTGTGGCTGGGGGCTTTGCCAAGCTGGGTGTCGTGTTTGAAAACAAGCAATGCACGCGGGGTCATACTACCTGCGGGGCGGGCGGCGGATTGATCGAACTGGAAGGCGTTTTCGATGGCGATGAAGAGGAGTTCAAGGTCTTCGTCGGAGAAACCGGTTTGGTCGGCGAGGAATGGATTTATGAATCCTTGGGCTTGGTAGAGGCCGTAGGGGATCGTGAATTTGCGCCCCATGGTGCGCTCCTTCTCGATGTCTTTTTCGTTCGTTACGGAAGTGCGGGTGATGGCGTGTTCAGATGCCACGATAGGATCGATGGAACGCGCGAAAGAGATTTGCACCGGGCCGCGGACTTGACCGCAATTGATCTCTGTGGACATGACGGCTCCGAAGGTGCGTACGTCGTAGAAGTTCTGGCACATCCATTCACGGGCTTTGTCCTTTTCTGCGCGTGCGGCCTTTTTCGGATCGCCGAGATCAAGTGCTTTGTAGGCTTCCTTGTGTTGGTTGTTGTGAACGGCGAATTCCTCGAAATAGATGTTGAGATCTTTGCGGGTGGTTTGGACGAAGTTGCGGATCTTGCGTTTGATGCAGACATCGGTGACGAGGCCTTGTCCGGTTTCCGCATCGATGCGGGGAAGGTTTCCGGCATCGGGATCGCCGTTAGGGTTTGCGTCTTTGCAGTCGAATAGGAATAAGAAGTCGTAGCGGTTGTTCATGATTTTGATTAGTTGTGAGGTTGATGTTTAGGCGGATTGCTCAGTGGTGGCGGGTTCTTGTTCTGATTTTTCTTTTGCGGTGAAGAGGGCTTTGCGCTGGTGGTAGTAGCCGAGGATGAACATGCCCTGCTCCTTGAGCGTGTGGGTGCTCTTGGTGCCGGATTGGTTCCATTTGATCTCGCCGACTAGTTTGTCGAAAAACGCTTTTCTGCCGGGATTTAGGTGGCGGCGGTGGTGGGTGGATAGGGTCTCGAGTCTTGGGAAGACGGCGGACGGAGTGGCACATGCACTGGAGAGATATCTGTCGCGGATGGTGCTATCGAGTTTTCCTCCAGTCTGGGCGGTGTTTCCTTCTTCCTGTATTTTCTCCAATGTGGCGAAGAGTCTTCCGAGAAGGTATGCGGGTTCGGTGTTTTCTGGGTCTAACATGACGGGTATGGTTTGGTTGTGATTTCTGACGAGAGTGCCTTTGATGATGGCGGCGCGGGGATAGTTGATGGTGCGATCCGCGCGAATGCGGCGGATGACTGCGGAGTATATCCCCTCCGGGTAGGGGATATTTTCGAGAATCGAACGCATGAGGGCACCGCCGAGCAGGGGCGGGATCTCATCGGAGACTCGGGCTGTTTCCCGTAAGAATTGCCAATTCGGGATGAACTCCGGGTCTGCCTGCCGTTTCCCGATAGTGGTTTCAAACTGGCGAACGATGGAGGTGTCCGCATGGTGGACACGGAGATTTTGCAGGAAATCTGCGACGGTGGATTGATGGAAAAATCTGACTGAGAGACGGGCAGCGTTTGGTGCAAGGCCGAGAATGTAGAAACGGTTTTGTGTGGGATTTTCACCAAGGTTTTCGAGGACATCTGTTCCGACCCGCAGAGATTTAAGGAAGACTTCGAGTTTGGAGCGGGTGGCTTGGTCTTGGGCTTCTGAGCCGCTTGAGGAGAAAATCGAGAATGCGTCCTCAACCACGGAAGGCTGATCTGTCCAGAATACGCAGGTGGTATCGCCAATTCGGATGCGGTGCTTGTCCGACATCGGACCGTTGAGCAGAGAGTTCAGGGCGGTGCCGTATCTGAATGCAGCGGCCTCGGAGACAGGGGCGTTGAAAGATTGCTCTTTGCCATAGGATTCGTAAGACGGAGCGTTGAAAGACACGATGGATGCTCCTGCGGATTGTGCTCCGGCAACGGATTTGATTTTTGGATGAAGGCGGGCGATGGGCGCATGTTCCCCGGTGATGAGACATTGCCCGAGTTCCCCGATTTCTTGGGCGGACTTCGCGTCCCACCATTTGAGGATTGCGGGGTGTGCGTTGATCGGGACTGGTTGCCCTTGGATTTGTATAAGGCCAAATCCTGTGGTGAGTTCGTTGACGGCTGGGTTGAGTTCCGCAAACTCGGAAGCTTTTTCAGGTGTCCAGCTTTCGAGGAAGCGGCAGACTGAGGAGAAATCGGGGAGATTAATTTCATCTTCGAGGGCGAGGTGTTTATCGCGAAATGCTTCGAATGATTTTACGGTACGCTCGGGATTATCGTCGCCGGGTTTGTAGCCGAGTAGGTATGCGGTATTCTCCCATAGGAAACCGGGATTAATTCCAGGGCCGGCTGATTTGCCTTCTCCAATCACCAACTGAGTTTCGGCATAGAGTTTGCCTTTTTCGTTCAGAATCCGGGCATCCTGAATGTCGAATAAACTGCCATCCGGTTTGATGACGACGCGGAAGGAAATTTTCTGGGGGGAATAGCCGGGTTTTGCGATCTCGTAGGAGGGATCGGCGGCGAGGCGGTCGTACAGATCGTGTAGGGATTGGAGGATCATGGTTGTGGGTTGGCATGGCGGATGCAATCCGCCGCCACGTTAGATTTTGAATGGGAGCGCGGGAACGGTGTAGGTGCCGTTTGTCATCTGGGGGCGGAAGAAATGCGGTGTGGTGGATTTGACAGCTTTTGTCTTCGGGTTTTGATCGAACTCGATGTCGTGTAGGATGAAGCCGAGGTCTTTGTCTCCGCTGAGTGATGAGTCGGGTGTGGGGAGATTTTCGTTGGTTTCGTGGAGAGTGAAGCGGGCGGGGAATTCTCGGCAGCCGAGGTAAGGCTGCTGGAAGGCTTGGCCTTTGCGGGCGCGTCGCTTGAACATTTCGAGGTGTTTGCCAGCGGCTTCGTTAGCGGGGACTTCCGGGCCGCCACGTTCCATGCGGGTATCGAATAGATGGAGATGGGCTCGAACGATGTAGCGAACGTCCTTTAGAAGCAGCGAGGCGCGTTGCTGGCGATTTTCATCCACATAGATGCCGAGGTTGTCGGTGCCACCTTCGGCGACGAGCGCAGCTCTTGGTATTGAGGCCTTTTTGCTGATTTCGTTGCGGCGAATGTTGGTGAAGCGGATGGGATTGATGACGGTAATTTCGTCGATGATCCAACGGATCTGCGGTTTCCAATAGATCGCCTCTAAAACTCCTCGAGCGGCGGAAGGTGTGATCACGTCGTAGGAGACGCGCTCCACCTTCATCTCGGGACGGGAGAAAAGGGCGTAATCACCGGAAATTTCGAGAATGATGGGAGAGTTCATGTGGGTAAGATGAGTAGAATCTGGCGCATGTCAATTCAATTTAGTAAAACAACTAATTTTTAAATCTGTTTCCTAGCTTTCCTTGATGGATGCAGTTTTTTTACGGACATCGTCATTCCTGATTGGAATGACGCGGATTGAAATAATTTCGTAAATACAACGAGGAATAGATGACTGCCCCGCCTTCTTAGGGAGGCGGGGCTATTCATTGCAGATAAGGGGCTGGGAGTTCGGGGCTTCGTTGGAGAGATCGAGACCAAGGTCTTCGGAGTAGTGGGTTTCCGGGCAGATTAGGATTTGGAATTGGCCGTCGCGGGCGGCTTCGAACTGGTGCTGGTTTTTGAAGAATTCATTTTCGTAGATTTGGACGGTGTAGCGTTGTAGGGAGCGGAGGAGATTGCGGTGGAGTGGGATGGATTCGTTGCGGAGTTGCTTGGTCAGTTCCCTCGATATTTCGTCGATGGGAATGATGATGGGAATTTGGTTGTTCTCGATGAGTTTGAATTTTTCCGCAGCGGTTTTGTATTGGAAGAGGAGTGGGAGATCTGGGTCACTGACGCAGAGGAAATCAGCCATGATGGATTTCGAGTCCCACTGGGATTTCTGCTGGTAGTAGTATTTATCGAAATAGGCTTGGACGGCAGCGGTGGATAGGGGGGCGGCGGCATGGAGATCTAATATTTCGTGGCCGACTTGTGCGGTTTCGCGAAAAAAGCGTTCGCTGGCGAGATGCTCCGAGTGGAATACGTGGACATGGCCAGTGGTGAGATTTCCATTACGGTTGCAGCGTCCGGCGGCTTGGGCGATGGAATCGAGGCCTGCCATGCTGCGATAGACGATGGGGAAGTCGATATCGACTCCGGCCTCGATGAGTTGGGTGGAAATCAGGCGAACCGAGAGACCTGCGGTCAGGCGCTGGCGGGCATCTTTCAGTTTCCTGAGGCGGTGTGCTGGAAACATGAGCGTGGAAAGGTGGATATTGCCTTCGTCCTGGGGCAGGAGTTGGAAAAGAGCGCGGGCGTGTTTCCGGGTATTGACGATACAAAGGACTTGGGGAGCGGCTGCGACTTCGGAAGCGATAGTTTGATCATCGAGTGTGTTTCGATAGGTGATCTGGACGCGGTCGAGATTCCTGAAAAGGGATTCGGTATCAGAGATGATTTCGGTGGGTGTTTCGAGGCCGATGGGTAGGAGTGTGCTTTTTTCGATTGCGGGCTGGGTAGCCGTGCAAAGAACTGTGGTGACGTGGTAATTTTTCGAGAACTGCTCGAGGATGCGGAGGCAGGGGGCGAGGTATTGAACGGGGAGAGTTTGGGCTTCGTCGAGGATGAGGACGGAGTTGGCGATGTTGTGGAGTTTCCGTGACCGTGAGGTTTTGTTTGAGAAGCAGGATTCGTAGAACTGAACTGCGGTGGTGACGATGATTGGGGAATCCCAATTCTCGGTAGCTAGGCGTGAGCGCGTGGATTCCTGTTCCTCGTTTTCCGGCGAAAGATTGCTGTGGTGCTCAAGAACAATATTCGGTCCAAGTGTAGCGAGTAGCTCGGTGAAAACGGCGGCGTTTTGCTCGATGATGGATGTGAATGGGATGACGTAGATGATGCGCCGCTGGCCATGGGTGATGGCGTGGCGGAGCGCGAAGGCCAGTGAAGAGAGAGTTTTACCGCCACCAGTTGGGACGGTGAGTGTGAAAAGACCGGGTGATTCGGTCGCTTTTTCAAG
>JANORE010000447.1:0-1888 GCA_031415155.1 Akkermansiaceae bacterium
TCCCCGTTCTCGCAGATTTAAAGCCGTCTGGAAAATTTGCCATGTCGGATCTCGTCGCCATTGGTGGGACGATGCCGCTCATGAAAATCCTGCTCGATGGCGGACTTCTCCACGGCGATTGCATGACCGTCACTGGCCGGACGATGCGAGAAAACATCGAGAAATTCACCACTCCGTACCCAGAAGGCCAGGAGATCATCCGCCCGCTCAGTAACCCGATCAAAAAGAACAGTCACCTGCGCGTGCTTTATGGAAATTTAGCCGAAGGCGGTGCGGTCGCGAAAATTTCTGGCAAGGAAGGCGAGCTTTTCACCGGCAGAGCGCGTGTTTTCAATTCCGAAGACGAAGCAATGAAGGCGATTCTCAGCAAGCAAATCGTCAAGGGCGACGTCATCGTCATCCGCCTAGAAGGCCCGAAAGGCGGCCCAGGAATGCGGGAAATGCTCGGGCCGACCAGCGCCGTCATGGGCATGGGGCTCGGCAAAGACGTGGCCCTCATCACCGATGGCCGCTTCTCCGGTGGCAGCCACGGCTTCGTCGTCGGCCACATCACCCCAGAAGCCTTCCTCGGCGGCACCATTGGCATTCTCGAAGAAGGCGATGAAATCACCATCGACGCCGTGAATAACCGCATCGATGTAAATATTTCTGATGAGGAAATCGCAAGGCGCAAAGCCGTCTGGGTCCAGCCGCAGCCGCGATACACTCATGGTGTTCTCGCGAAATATGCCAAGCTCGTCTCCACCGCCAGCGAAGGTGCGGTGACTGATAAGTATTTGTGATCCGTGCGCTCATCGATGGTAGCGGGAGTCGCTCAGTGGCGGCGGTCTTCAAATACCTTGTCTCAATTCCCCAACTCCAACTCCAACTCCGTTTCCACGGCGGGCAACGTCGCCAGAAAATCAAGCTCGTCAACCGAGACTTCTGAGGTATAATTTCAGCCATGATAGCGATAGATCAATTCATCGAAGAAGCGCTGAATTTTCCTCAAACAGAACGCTCCTACATCGCCACAAAGCTTCTCGAAAGCCTTGACGACGACGACCATGAAATGAGCGACGAGTGGCTAGAAGTAATCAATTGCCGGGCCGATGCCGTGAAAAATGGCACAAGCAAGCTCACTCCTCATGATCAAGTCATGGCTGAAGTCAGAGAGGGTCTCGCTCACATCCGCGCATCCCGCCAGTCATGATGCTCGGCTGGGAAGATGAGGCAAAAGCAGAGTTTAAAGCTGCCGCATACTATTATGAGAATCAATCGGATGGGCTTGGAGATCGCTTCACTACGCAAATTGAAACCGTCTTGAGCCGGATCTTGAAAAATCCGACAATGTCGCGCTGCTTCGACGGGCGATTCCGCAAAATTAAGGCCGAAACATTTCCTTATCTCGTCGTCTATGAAGTGAAAGATGGCCAAGTCCAAATCATGGCCGTCATGCACACCAGTCGCCGCCCTGACAATTGGCGCAAGCGTCCCTGAAAAGTCGCAAAAATCTCCGGCAAAGAAGGCGAATATTTCACCGGCAAAGCCCGCGTTTTCAGCTCCGAGGACGTAGTGATAAAATCCATCCTCGCCAAATACACGAAACTCGTCTCCACCGCTACTAAGCTGGAGTCGCTCAGTGGCGGCGGTCTTCAAATACTTTGCCTCAATTCCCCAACTCCAACTCCGTTTCCACGGCGGGCAACGTCGCCAGAAAATCAAGCTCGCCAACCGAGACTTCTGAATTAGGATTTTAGCCATGGTCACAACCGCCATTCCTTATGAAAAAGTCAAAGAGGACGCCCTCCATCTTCCAATAGAAGATCGCTCACGGCTTGCTTCTTGTATCCTCAAAAGCCTCGATGAAGATGATTTTCAACTCAGTCCCGAATGGGCAGAAGAGTTA
>JANORE010000448.1:0-5211 GCA_031415155.1 Akkermansiaceae bacterium
GGCATCGGAGTGTGCGGCCGCACGGCATCGATTTAAACGATCGTATCTAACAGGTACAGAAAAATCTCAATCAATTTTCGCCTCCCCCGGAATCACGATCCGCTCACCCGGATTTGTGTATAACGATCAGTGCGATAGCCCAGGGCTATCGCATTTTGCCCCGTTGGGGCAATCCAGCCCGACGTTTTTCACAAATCGTGATGCGTGGCAGCATAACCAGATTTTACGAACCTCTAAAAAAGCCAGTAATGCGCTGAAGATCTATTCAGAAAATGATGCCGAGGGGTGCGTAGGCCGCCCTATTTTGCCGATCAGACATTAAACAGAATTTTCGCAAATGCATGATATAGAGGAATCCCGAGAACGATATTGAAAGGAAAAGTAATCGCCAATGCAGATGTGAGATAGAGTGCCGGGCTGGCTTTTGGTAGTGCGATCCGGACTGCTGCGGGTGCGGCGATGTATGAGGCGCTGGCTGCTAGAGTGGCCAAGACCGTGGTGCCACCGAGGCTAAGGCCACAGACTTTCCCCACCGCCGCGCCTAACAACCCGTGCAGAATCGGCATGATCAAGGCGAACGCGATCAAGCGCCACCCCGCTGACTTCAGATCGTCTAACCGGCGACCGGTGACGAGCCCAAGTTCTAGCAAAAATAGCGTCAATACGCCTTTGAAGGGGGCATCAAAGAGTGGCGCTACTTGCTCAAAGCCTTTTTTCCCGCAGAGCAGACCGATGACGAGGCCGCCCAGCAGCAGCAAAATCCCTTTTCCTGTCAACAGATCGTGAAATAATTTTTTCATATCGCAGGACTGCGCGGCCTCCTGCGTTCTCGTCCGCATCGCCAGATAGACAGCAACCAAGATCGCTGGAGCCTCCATCACGGCGAGCAGTGCCGGCGCGTAGCCTTCCACCGGGATTTTGCTAACTTCTAAAAAAGCCAAAACTGCGCTGAAGGTCACTGCAGAGACTGAGCCATAATGCGCCGCGATGGCTCCCGCATTAGTCACATCCAGGCGGACTGCTTTTTTCAAAAGCCAAAAGCACCAAATGGGAGTCACTGCACTCAGCGTGATCGCTCCCAGCAGCGGCCACCCGACCACACTCAGACTCATCCCGTCGAGTTTCATGCCGCCCTTCAAGCCGATCGCGAAAAGCAGGTAAATCGTCAGTGCTGCGTAGAGTTCCTCCGGAAATTTAAGATCACTTTTGACAAGCGTTGCAAATAAGCCGAAGGCAAAAGCGAGGACCATCGGCGAGAGCAGGCTGGTGGTGAGCGACTGAAATAAATCCATGAGAGGGTAGGTGATGCTTGTGAATGGCCGTGGCCGAGTATTTGCTAATTCAAAATCAAATACAAGAATTTGAATTCAGGTATTTCAATTCCATATAACCTACAAACAAAAAATGAGTGAAGTTCCTCCAGTGCGCCCGGTGTCCACCGGTTGGTCATTTTTCACCAATCACGCTCATGTTTTACTCTGCCTCGCCGAAAATCCAGAAATGCGGCTACGTGACGTGGTGGCAGCGGTGGGGATTACTGAGAGAGCGGTGCAAAAGATCATCTCGGAACTCGTAACAGCGGGAATATTAGAGCGGCAGCGGAACGGCCGCCGCAACGTTTATCGCATTCTCGGTGAGCAACCGCTACGGCATCCCGTGGAGTCCCACTGCACCGTACAAAACCTGATTCATTTCATTCTCAGTGCGAAAATGACGTCCTAAATGGGTGGTAGGTGGAAACAGTGAATCGACAGTAAAATGTATCCTCATATTTAAGTGTCAGATAAATCAACAACGTGCCAGAGCGGATGTGAAAACCCATAACCTCACATATAATTGTTAAAGCTTTAGATAGATTCAATGACTTCATTAATCACACCTTGTGTTTCTAGGATTCTGTGCGAATCTAGAAATCATTTGAAATTATGATTTTAAGCAAGAAAATGCAGTGTTTCAAAGCTATCCGAGCCGTTTGGTTTGGAGTTGGGCTAGCGAGTGCTCTATTTTTTAGCTTTGCCAATGCGGCGACTATAATAAGTACCGTTTCAATCGCACAGGTTGTCGATAATTCAGCAGGCAGTGCTACGTTTAGCATCGCAAATACCGGCATTCCGAGCGTTGTCACCAATGTAAATCTCTACATTCACTTCACAAAACATGATGGAGAAACCTATCAACCGCCGGGGTCCACATTCCCAACAGGAAATGCTTACTTCGGTGAAATTCGATTCTCCCTCACCAGCCCGTCTGGCACGGTTTTACCGATCATTGCTGCAAGCAGTTTTGTGAGCGGTAGTGCTGGCGTGGAGGCAAAAATCACCTTCATTGATCTCGCTGCAATGGCGGTGAATTCCAACACAAGCGTTCTCCCTGCATCTGGAAACTTTAAAATTGCCAGTAATGTCGGGAGTAGTCTCGCTGTTTTTAATAATTTAAACCCTTTCGGAAATTGGACGCTCAATTTCAGCGACTCTGCCGGGCAGGACGGCCTGAGTGTGCACTCTTCCATCCTCACCTTAACCACCACACCTGTTCCTGAACCCTCTGGAGGTGCGGTGCTGGGTATCATTTTCATGGGTTGTTTTATTTTTTACCGTAAGAGGAGTTTTGTACCGATCTTATAGGACATCTACGCTTGATCTCCCGGTAAAAACTTTGATGTCTGTATCATTCTATCTAACGCAAAGAAGCTTTCGGCATGTTTTCTTCTTGCTGAGACCAAGACTCGTGTTGCGATTCATTTATTTTCCAACAAAGACACTTGCGTGAACAATCTAGGAACGGCATGGATGGGAGATGGATCGCTGGTATCTCATTGCCGCCACCTCACTCGCTGCCATCGGCGGGGTATGGGGCATGATTTCCGTTTATGGTGGGAAACGCAGCCGCTGGACGGTGGCGTGGATGATCGCGGCATTCATCTGCCAGATCGGCTTCCTCTCGGCGCGAGGTGAGATGCGTGCGGCTTGCCCGCTCATGGATCGTGGGGAAATTTTAGCATTTCTCGCGTGGTCGCTGACTTTGTTTTATTTACTCGTCGGCTCGGCTTACCGGATCTCACTGCTGGGAGTTTTCACGGCTCCAGTGGTGTTTTTTTTCCAAGCAATCGCCTTAATCCCTGGAGTGTTCGAGCTGACTCCTTTGAGGCAGGGTGGAGGGAATCCATGGTATGAAACACACTCGGCGATGTCGGTGCTCTCTTATGGTGCGCTGGCACTCGCGGCCATCGCGGGGGTGATGTTCTTGGTGCTGGATCGGCAATTAAAAGAGCAACAGCTGAAAGGCGGGTTATTTAAAAATTTACCGCCAGTGAGGGAATTACTCATTTCATTAGAGCGCTTACTGTGGCTGGGTGTTGGTTTGCTGACCCTCGGAATCATCGCGGGTTTCCTGATGCCACAGACAACCTCGGCATGGGCGCATCTCATTGCTGCGTTGGCGGTATGGATCAGCTACATCGTCTTGCTAGGTGTGAAAAAAGTGCGCGGGTTGACGGGTAGAAGACTTTCTTTGTCCTCTGTGGTGTTATTTTTACTGTCTCTGTTCGTTTTTGCCTCCGTCTGATGGAACTTCTTTGTCTGGGCCTCAATCATCGCACTGCCTCAGTGGAAGTGCGGGAGAAATTTGCCGTCGGCACGACCCAGTTGGGTCAGGAGTCCACCGATCTGTTGGCGCTCGCTCAAGCCACGGAAACGGTGGTGATTTCCACCTGCAATCGCACCGAGTTTTACCTCGCCGCAGAAAATGCACAGATCAGCTTCGAGCGGATCGAGAGTCACCTCGCGGAGAAAGATCCCGGCGTGGCGGAGCATTTTTATCGGAAGGAAAAATCCGAAGCGGCCCGCCATCTCTGCCAAGTGGTGAGTGGACTGGACTCAATGCTGCTGGGGGAGACCGAAATTTTCGGGCAAGTGAAACAGGCTTACGGTTCCGCGCTGGAGGCGGGGACCACCGGAGCCGTGCTCAACCGCTTATTTCAACGCGCCTTCAGCATCGGTAAAAAAGTCCGCACCGAGACCACGATCCAGGAAGGCTCGACCTCCGTGGGGAATGTGGCGGTGGATCTCGCGGAGAAAATCTTCGGCCACCTCAAGAACAGCGAGGTGATGATCCTGGGTGCTGGAGAAATGAGTCGCATCACCGCACAGAGTCTCGTTTCTCGCGGAGCGAAGTCGATCTTCGTGGCGAACCGATCGTTTGATCGTGCGCAAGAACTCGCCACTGAGATGGGCGGCAGTGCGGTGCGTTTCGACGACTGGCAAAGCGTGCTTCAGCGAGTGGATGTGGTCATTTCCTCGACGGGTGCGCCGCACACGATTGTCCAGCGAGCGGATGTGGAAAAGGCCCGCCGAGCGCGGAAATACCGGCCACTATTTTTCATCGATATCGCGGTACCGCGTGACATTGATCCCGCAGTCGGCGAGATTGAGGAGGTCTATCTCTACGATATCGACACGCTGGAGCAGCTCGCCGAGGAAGCGCGCGGGCGGCGGCAATTGCAAATCCAGCAGTGTGAGCAGATCATCGACATCGAGCTCGGTAAGCTTCGTTTACCGGGGACTTGAGATTTCTTTCACGTCGCTCGGTCAGCGTGACAGCATCTTGGCGGTCGAGTTATTGAGCCTGGAGTGCTTTAATTTTCTTTTCCGTCTCGGCGGCTAGGTCGGTGAGTTTCGCGATGTCGTAAGCTTTCTTGAGTCCACGGAGTGAGTTCATGTCATTCGGGAAGGTGGTGAGCGCGCGCTGATAAGACTCGATGGCTTGTGGGGTCTGATCGGAAGCTAGATAGTAGTCGCCGAGCCGAATGGCCATCGGTGTCAGGATCAACGGCGGCAGCATCATGGGAGCCGGGCGTTGGCGATCCGCAGCAGAGGCGAACCAATTGTAGGCGGTGCCGATCCGGTCCTTCGGGCCAGCGAGAGTGCGGCATCCGTGCAAATCACTGGCGAGGACCTCGAGAGCCCGGAAAGCGCGAGACCATGCGGAGCGCTCCCCATTGGTATTCGCTGCGGCTTGGGCTTTACTCATGATTTCACCATGGTGGGAGAGCGCGGTGATCACCTCCTTGGCGCCGTCAGGCTCGCCAGCGTCGATGAGTCTTTGAGCTTCGAGAGCAAGCCGTAAGCCATCAATCCATAGGTAAGCGAGCGACTCATGGTGAGTGTTTTTGATGTCGCTGGGCTTGGGTAGGGAGTCCGCGGCCTCCTTGGC
>JANORE010000449.1:0-3613 GCA_031415155.1 Akkermansiaceae bacterium
CGATGGGGACTCGGTCCGTATCATTGCTGAGCCAGAGAGAGGCATTTTTTTTGAGCTTTTTATAGGGAAGTAGTTCGAGGGTTTTTCGGTCGATTTTTTGCATTCCAAGATCCAAGTGAATCGCAGAGCGGCCATTATGGAACTCATGAGCGATGACCTGGACGCGGAGTAAATAAGGCGTGCTGAATGGACAAAGAACGATCGTCATCCGATCTCCGACGTCTAGCTTTTGGCTACGAATGTGCAGCATCGCTGAAAACACATCAAAAATCGGAGTGAAGGCAAAGGTGCGATCCGTCTGCTTCGTGGTTCCCAATTTCAAGATTTGGCTCACTTCATGGCTCTCGACTCGATCCGAGAAATGGCGAACTTCCGTGATGACTTTCTCCTTTTTATTCGTTTCCACTGCGTGGAAGTAGCGCGGACGGAGCGTTGTAGGATGGAGTTCGGACCAGAAATTACTCTGATAAGGAAAAAGCACGGCAGCTGGCCCGGTGCTGGATGCCGATGATCGGATGACGTATGAAGCGGAATTTTTGACGTCGCGTGGGGAAAATTCGATGCAGACTGAGCCTGAATTGACCATTCCTTTCCAGCTGACTTGCAAGTCAAGTCGCGTAGGAGCAAGCCTCGCAAAAGGTCCGGGGTTCGGCAGTGTCAGCTCATCTTTCCATGTAGGAACGGCCTCTGCCAAAGGCCAGAGGAACAACGAAATCAAAATTAAACTGTAGCGTGAAAACACGCCACAACGGACGGCTTCGCCAAGCCTACCATTCATTGGTTTTCGAATTCTTCTGGCGGAATGAAAACGGGTTCCGCTCGGGGTGGAAGAACGCCGTCGTTATTTCCCATCCCATTCCCGGCCTCATCACCAAATTTCAAACTTCGCAGTTCTTCCGTCACGGGAAGTGGACGAAACTGTGTCGAGTGAGTATCTACACGAAATCCTAGACTCATGATGTCACGGTTCGTCTCTGCCATCTGATCTCTCAGGTCACGGTTCTGGTTCTGGAGAGTCCTCATTTCTTGGATCAGCCCCTCGTAGAACAGTTTCTGGCTGGGATCGACGACATCTCCCGTCAACTGAGTTTTTTGTGAACCCGCTTGGACGCTATCTTCTGAAACGGGTGGTTTGATCTCTGGAGAATGCACAGATCCCACCGGAATGCCCCTTGATGGAGAAACCGGAAACCCGGCTTGAGTCATCGCCACGTAATATCTCACATACGACCACTCGCTGAAGCCTGCAACTATCATGATAGCGAGTGAAATCCCACAAATGATCGGGACGGAAGTCGATTTCATCTTCTGCGAAAGGTGGAAGGTTTTGCGGCTGGTGCGGGAGCGGCTTGAGGTTCTGGTTTTGGTAAAGAAACCAGTAGCTGCTGGAGTCGATCAATGGAAGCCCCAAGTTGTTTGGAGTCTTCGTCTAATTGGTGGATTGAGTTCGCAAGGACCGCCCCGACCGTCGCTGTCTGTTGGTAGCCGAGTGCGCTATCGTAGCCGGGTTCTGAAATACTAAAAACTTCAGCGCCATCTGAGTCAGGAACGAGCAGGTGGGGGCGAATCGTTAAAGTGATTTTCGCCCCGGAAGAAATTTCCACTTCTTCGGTAAATGGAGTGGCGCTATCTGAAGTATCGAGCCGCCAACCCACGGGTGCTTGCGACATCGGTTTGGCAGGATAGGGCGCGAGTAATTTCACTTGTGTGGGATCGACACTCCCTTGGCTGATCGACATTTTTTCGACCCGTACGGCGACACCTGCTTCTGGTAAGGGTGTTTTTATCGGCTCCTCATCCGGAGGCGGAGTGCCTGTGACGAGCACGGGCGTAGTGGATTCAGCGGATTTTTCAGAAACCGTAGTTTCGCTGGCAGGCTGGTCATCCGGTATCGAATCCTCTGTCAAGGTGTCGGAATTCGTTTTCTCGCCTGTGGGCGGGACTGCGGCGATTGCCTCATCGAGATTTTCCTGATCGGTCTCCTTCAGATCCGGCGTTGTTTCAGTCAGGGCGCTTTTCTCAGGATTCGCGATAGCACTTTGAACGGTCGCTAAAATGGAAGCCGCTGCAGCGAAGGCGAAGACCATGGTGAAGTATGATTTCATTTTACAGCAGGTTGAATGCGAATGAGTTCCGTGGTGTCGAGGCCCATTGGTCGAGGAGAATTTGCGGCATCTTGCTGATTCATCGGAATGGTCGGGCTATCGGCGCGGAGTTCACTGCTGGGAATTGATCGCTCGATCAAGCGATTCCAAGATTCTAACAGTAGAGTTCCTTCGGCCCGTAGATTTTGCGTTTTTTCCTGATAGTCTGCCAGACGAGCGAGAATTTCGCGAGCTTCGATGACTTCTGCTGCCGTCCAGCGCAAGTTCCTACTTTGATAGAGCACTGGAACTTTAAGCTCAATTTTTTCATGATACCCGCCCGGAGCGTCCGCATTTAAAATGTGCTGAACTCGCAAATTTGTTTGCTCGAAGACAGGAGACGGCGCGGGTCGAGGTTGCGAAGTTTCTTGAACGAATGATGGGCTTACAACCTTCTCTCCAGGAAGGCGATCTGGGTTGGGCATCAAGTTCCCAGTGCTCGTCGCAGTTTTATTCGGTTCAGCCGAAGGATGGATCTGCTCGTTTGAGGATTCTCCCGTCTTGGGTAAAATCGGAGCACTCGTGGGTGCGGAGATATTCGATTGTGAGGCTTGGAGCACCGGTTTCGTGACATACATCAGGCAAAACACCCCGGCGATGGCCGTGCTCGCAGCAAGCATCCATGGGTAAGATCGATGCAATGGAGAAGTCGCAGCTCGGTGATTGGCATTTGCAAGATACGTATGTGGGAATGGAGGGACTTCATTCACCGCAGGCGCGGGAATCGATGGAATCGCGTTTTCAGTCACGCTTACCGTGTTCCGGATTTGAGCTGGCAGTGGATTCATGGTTTCTCGATGGAAGTTGCGGCTTCAGATTTAGGCTCTGCGGCGATGGAATGGCTGACAATCGTTTGGTCAGAAACTCCCGGAAAGGTTGTGATCGTCATGGATTCTCGTGAAAGTCGCAAGTGCCGAAGTGTGCCACCCACGTTACTCATCGCTTGCAATCCAGGAATGACTTCGAGCGCCCCGGCCCCTTGGCGTTGGCGACCAATCCCATCGGAACGGTAAATTTCAAACGTGCTATGAGATTCGCTATCGCCCTCTGCGGCGACTCGGATGTGAACTCCGTCCGTGAACACCCGAAAAGCGATTGGCTTCATGGGGATCGGCGTGACTTGCTGACCCGTCAGTTTGAAATGAGCCTTTAGCAAAAAATCACCCACATGCTTGAATTCCTCAGCACGGGCGAAGACGGCGAGGGAAAGTAGTATGGAAGCAAGGCGGATCATGGGTCTCCTACGTCCCAGAGACCATCATTATTTTGGCTCGTCTGGTCGTATGCAGCGGCACCGCCATCCGTGGCACTAACAATCGGCGGAGTCTGATTGACTGTGATGAAGAGATCCGTCGTCCCATCAATGGCTTTGATGGTCGTGGAATATAAGTCTTCTTCGATTTTAGTCTGGCTCTTTATTTCGTATTTCTCCGATGGAAGTGTAAAATGATTGCCACGATGTTCAATCA
>JANORE010000450.1:0-8926 GCA_031415155.1 Akkermansiaceae bacterium
ATATCCCGGGAATCGTGCTCAGCGCCGTCGGTGCCCGTTGTGGCAAGACTTTTAAGGCTGATGGGGCTTGGGGAGTGGTTGCAAACACGCACTGCATTTTCCCGAGAGAAGATTCGGACCGCAACTATCTCTGGTATTTAACCAATCAAGAAGACTGGTGGGAGAAAGGCGGTAGTGCGCAACCATTCGTCAAAGTGAGCGACACATTGGCGCGCAAATGGGTCTTTCCTCCACCTTCCGAGCAAATCCAGATCGCTGCGTTTCTGGACCGGGAGACGGCGAAGATTGATGAGCTGGTGGCGGAGCAGCGGCGGCTGATGGAACTGCTGAAAGAAAAACGCCAGGCCGTCATCTCCCACGCCGTCACCCAAGGCCTCAACCCCAAAGCCCCCATGAAGCCCTCCGGCATCGAATGGCTCGGGGATGTGCCGAAGCATTGGGAGGTGATGAAGATCAAATACTTGGTAAACTCCATTGAGCAGGGCTGGAGTCCTCAATGCGAAAGCTTTCCCGCCGAAGCCGAAAACGAATGGGGTGTTTTGAAGGTCGGTTGCGTGAATGGCGGCGTGTTCAATTCAATGGAGAATAAACTGCTTCCGCCTGAACTACCGCCAATCCCTCGCTTGGCTCTTTCCCGAGGCGACCTCTTGATTTCTAGAGCTAACACACGTGAGCTTGTCGGCAGTGCGGCGGTAGTCGAACAGGATTATCCAACGCTCATGCTCTGCGATAAACTCTATCGGGTTAGATTCCATCCTGATCTTTGCAGCCCGTGGTTCATTTCCCGCTACTTGGGATCGACCGCAGTCCGAGGCCAGATCGAACTTGGGGCGACGGGTGCCAGCGCATCCATGGTCAACATTCCACAATCCGCGATTTTGGATCTCATAATTGCCGCACCACCAATTGAAGAACAATGCAAAATCATCGCTTCTCTCGATCTGAAGCTCTCAAAGCTCGACACCCTCACCGCCGAAGCCCAGCGCGCGATCGACCTGCTACAAGAACGCCGTGCCGCGCTGATTTCCGCCGCCGTCACCGGCCAGATCGACGTGCGGGTGGGAGGCCAATGCGTGTAAGGATTCGGAAGGCTGGGTGTGTTATTTACACCAACGGTGTTTTGGCCCACAGCCCAAGGTTGTCGGTCACGGCTACCTTGGGAACAGATATCCCAATCTTCTGAACTCCAACGGAGTTCCATCCCTGACTGGGTCTAGAAAACAGCGATCTATTCTTAATGGCATTGGGCTTGAGGGGCGGCTTGACGGAAAGTTGGAAAGCTGGAAAGCTGACTGCATGAAAACGACTTTGGATTTACCCGCCGATCTCATCCGTGAGATGAAACTGCGTGCAGCACATGAGGGCCGGAAACTCCGGGACGTGGCGACGGAGATTTTCCGACGCGGCCTGTCGCAACCCAGCCCGCAAGGCGAAGCGCCCCGGCATCGGGTGAAGCTGCCATTGATCGAGTGTGAAAAGGCAACGATGGAATTGACGGCGGACCAAGTGGCGGAAGTGCTACTGAAACAAGAAGCGGAATGGAGCCATGAAGCTACCGGACGTTAATATATGGCTGGCGCTCACGCTTTCCGGTCATTCTCACCACGAGGCGGCGCGGACTTGGCTGGATGCCCAAGAGACGCTTGAAAGCATCTTTTTCTGCCGGGCGACGCAACAGGGATTGGTCCGGCTCCTGACCACCACCGAGGTGCTGGCAGGCTACGGGATACCCCCGCTCACCAACCGTGAAGCATGGGCGGTGGTGGAAAGTTTCATGGCGGATGAGCGGATCGCCTTCACCAACGAACCCACCGGTGTGGAAGAAGCTTGGAAAACCATGGCCCTCTGCGAGACGAATTCTCCCAAGCTCTGGATGGATGCCTGGCTGGCCGCATTTGCGATGCGTTCCGGGTTTCAAATGATCACGACTGATAAAGCATTTTCCCAGTTCAAGGGACTGGAACTGCAAGTGCTGAAAGCCAAAAAATCATGAGTATCCACCAAGAAATCAGCTTCGAGACGGAGATCCGCCAGCATCTATCAGAAAACGGCTGGCTCCACGCCGAGGGCGATGCGGCGGGCTACGACCGGAAGCGGGCGCTCTATTCGCCGGATTTGATGGCGTGGGTGCAGGAGACGCAGCCGAAGCCCAGCCCGCCATCAGCTCCTCCGAGAACGCCGCACCGCGCTGATTTCTGCCGCCGTCATCGGCCATATCGACGTGCGCGCTATCAAAAAACAACCCGCATGATCCCGATACCCAAGACAATCCAAATCTACCTGCCCGGCGGCGATCCGCAAGGCATCCGTGTAGCGGAGATTACCACCCGCATTGTGCAGGTCATCGAAGTGCCGCGCAGCCTGCTGCCGGAATTCCTCAAGATGCCGGAGAGCGGCCAAGTGGCGCTCTATTTCCTCATCGGCGAATCCGAAGATGTGGAGGAGCGCCGGGTTTACGTCGGCCAGACCGGTATTGGTAGAACGCAGAACGGATGGACGACTTGGAAAGCCAAAGACGGCAAGACCCTGGACGAACTGAAGCGGCAGAACGTGTGAATTTATGGATAGTTTCTCTCTCCCAGACGTGGTCACCGAATCGGCACGTAGTTCATTCGCGCAGTTGGCGCGGATAATATCGGAAGCGCATGTTCGTGCCAACGAGCGGGCAAAGGCGACTCATGAGCGATTCAATGTCTTTACGACCGTGCTCAAAGCTGGGGACGAAGTCCGTCTACACACCCGGTTCATCCATTGCCTTCTGGATCCAAAGGGTCTGCATGATTGCGGATCGCGGTTTCTTGAACTGTTTTTCGAGACTCTCAAGGACAGCAAAGGACGGGACCATAATGACAGAGAAATGCCTTTCGATCTGTCTACCAAGGAGGCTGCATGGACCGTTTACAAAGAGGCCTCGCGTTCCGGATGTGGCCAGATGGATATCCTGCTGGAGCGGGCAGGGTACGGAATCGCCATCGAGAACAAGATCGGAGCCAGGGAGCAGGAGAATCAGGTTTCGTGCTACGCCGACTACCTAACCACCCGCTTTGACGAGAACTCCCTCGTCATTTATCTCACGCTCGACGGGAAGAAAAGTGATACGGCTGGAGTCAAAAAGCATTACCTCCGAATTTCATACGCCATTCACATCCTGGATTGGCTGGAAAAATGTCTCCGGGAGACCTATCAAATCATTCCAATCAACCAAGTGCTCCTTCAATACCGTGAAGTCGTGCGAGAACTCACGGGTAGAACCCTCAACACTGAAAACATGAAGCCTATCATCGAATATGTCCGCCAGAACCCGGATATCATCAGGTTCAGAAGTGAAATTGCAACGGCTGCCGAAAAGGCGGTGTGGGAGACATGGGATGCAATCGAAGATGGCATTAAAAAAGGATTACCACCCGGGTGGGATTGGGAAATCGTCGGGCAAGTTCGTCAGGGGGATTATTCCATCAAAATGACGCCACCGGAAGGCCATGTCCTGCAAGACGCAGGCTTCGATATTTTGGCCGAGCGAGACGCGAAGGACTTCGGCATTGGAATCAGGACCAAAAAAACCGACTCGCAATTACCCGCCTCAGAGCGGGCCATTTTTGAAAAGATGAGCAAGTCGATGCCAATGGACGATCGCAATGAGTGGTATCACCTTGGCTGGATCAATCTTATACTTGGAGTTGCAGACGACAAATTTGCCAGTGTTGTTTTTAATCCAGATATTGATGGCATCTGTCGGAAGGTTAGAGACTACTTGGAGACGCTCGAAAAATCCTATGTTGCGGCAACCACGGACATTTCAGCAACATCATTGCCAGATTCAAATGGAACGGTTTGAGTAATCCAAGCACTATTGATTTTCAGTGCTCATGAGCATCCACCAAGAAATCAGCTTCGAGACGGAGATCCGCCAGCATCTATCAGAAAACGGTTGGCTGTATGCCGAGGGCGATGCAGCTGGGTACGACCGGAAGCGGGCGCTCTATCCGCCAGCATGTTTCTCCGCTGCTCGACGGCAGAGCCAAGGCGATGGTCGTCGTCGTCGGTAGCCGGGTGGAAGCCGTGCGCTGGCAGTTAGCGATCAAGAAATACATCGCTGATCGCCATTATAAAATCGGCACACTGGTAGCCTTTTCCGGTGAGGTAAGTGACGAGGAATCCGGCTTCGACCAGCCGCTGCTCTGCGGCATGTATGTGGACAAGCGGCTCGCTGGCATCCAAGCCGTGCAGACACTTTCTCGGCTCAATCGCGCTTACCCCGGCAAGGACACGACGTATGTGGTGGACTTCGTCAACGACCCCGAGGAGGTGCTTGCTGCCTTTAAAACTTATCACACCACCGCAGAAATTTCGGCCACCACCGATCCGAATCTCGTCTTCAATCTCCGCGCAAAACTCGACTCCGCCGGCCACTATGACGACTTCGAAGTGGAGCGCGTGGTGGTCGTGGAGCTCGACCCACGGGCGAAACAAAGTGATCTGCTCAAAGCACTGGAGCCCGTGGCAGATCGCTTGATGAAACGCTATAAGGCAGCGCAAGAAACCCTGAAAATTGCGAAGGCAAAGGACGATGATCACGCTGCGGAGTCCGCGAAAAACGAGATGGACGCGCTTACGCTTTTCAAGGGCGACATGAGCACATTCGTCCGACTCTACACCTTTCTCTCACAGATCTTCGACTACGGAAATACGGCCATCGAGAAGCGGGCGATTTTTTTCAAACGCTTATTGCCACTGCTGGAATTGGGGCGTGAGCGCGAGGGGATCGACCTCTCGAAAGTTCAACTCACTCGCCACAAGCTCACCCATCTCGGCAAGCACACGCTTTCACTTTACGAAGGTGAAGCTTCGCGACTTGCACCGCTCACGGAGGTCGGCAGCGGCATGGTGCGAGATCAGGAAAAAATCTACATGGGAGAACTCATCGCGAAGCTGAATGAAATCTTCGGCAATGATACCTCGGACCAAGATCAACTGGTTTATTCGAAGCAGGTGATCATGGGAAAACTGCTGGAATCGGAAACGCTGCAGCAACAAGCGGTCAACAATACCAAAGAGCAGTTTTCCAATTCTCCCGATCTGAATAGCGAGTTCAAAAACGCCACCATCGCTTCACTAGACGCCCACACGATGATGGCCACGCAAGTGCTGAACAACCCGGATAAACAACGAGCGATGCTCGATTTCCTGCTGAACCAAAGCCAACTTTGGGAAACTCTGCGCGGTCAGTGGGCGAGTTGATAGGGTTGCTAGTGTCCCCGGAGTTTTCGCCGCTGGCGATGTCCGCCGTGGTCAATCGCTCGTCGTTTGTCACATTGCCATGAATCTTCCGACGGAATCTTTCCCGTTGGGAGACCCAAGGAGTCCGCCTCCTGGCTAGCTTTAAGCAGAAAACACCCGTGCCGCCACTTGGCGCAGTCCGTCCAGCGTGATGTCAGGATCGACGACTTCAATTTCTGGAACCCCGCGGGCGATCAGGGCCGCATCACCACCCGTCGCGATGATCCGTGGTTTGCCGGAAAGCTCGGTGCAAATTTGAGTGATAATTTCCTTCACCAATCCGCGATAGCCGATGACCGCGCCGACTTGCATGGCATGGATCGTGGATTTTCCAATTGCTGAAGCTGGCTCAATGAGTTCGATCTCTGGCAGCAGGGCGGTTTTGCGAGTCAGGTAGCCTGACATGGCACCCAGACCGGGGGCGATCACACCGCCGCAGTAAGCGGGTTCTGAAGAAATTACGTCGAAGGTGACGGCCGTGCCGAAGTCGATGATGATGGCGGGGACGCCGTGTCGAGTCAGAACTCCGGCGGCATTGGCAAGACGGTCGGCACCGATTTGTGCAGGCTGCGGATAGTCGATGGCCATTCCAAGCGGGCTATCGCAACTTAGGAAATGGAGCGGACATTTCCCCTCGAAGTAGGATTTCAAGATCGCGGCTTTCACCGGAACAACGGAGCAGATCATCACCGCCTCAAACTCGATTTCCTTGAGCAGGGAGGCGAGCGATTCGGTAGAGATTTCTCCCGTTGCGAGAACACCCCGCCACGGGAGGAGGCCATGGGCGTCACCGAGTGAAAATTTGGTCCGCGTGTTTGAGTTGTCGATGAGAAGGTAAGCCATGGATTACCACTGGTGGGTCGTGAAATTTTGATACGCTCCGCTGGCGAGTTCGGGAATGCCTTGAGTCGCCTTGATCGATAGTTTTCCGTCGTTGAGATGCAGGATAAGCGGACCTTGGAGTTGAGAGGTTTCTAGCCAAAATCGGAACCAGATCTCGGGTGAATTTTGCATGTCTGTCCCGACGAATGTGGACTCGGCAGGTTCCAGTTTCACGCCCGTGGCGGTTTGCAGATACACGGGCTTTTGAAGGTCGTGGCGGGTGCCTTGATTCACTTTTAAATGCACATCGACCCAGTAATAAGATTGATCCCGAGTGACTAACGTTTCCGCAACTTTACACCGAGCTGCGGGCTCTGAAGTCCAAGTATAAGGCCGGAACCAAACCCAGCCGGCAAAGGCACAGGACAGCACCAAGCCAAGCATGAGGGAGAATCGTAAAATTTGGCGCGTCACTCAGGTAGAGGAAACTGTTGGGAACGATGCTGCAAACGAAAACAGGCGGACTGTTGCCAGCCCGCCTGTGATTTAATAGTTACTCAAAGCAAATTAGAAGTCGTAGCCTTCCTCGCCGTGGTCGCTGATGTCGAGTCCTGCGCTTTCGGCTTCAGGAGTCGGACGGAGACCGATGATGGCTTTGACAACCATGGCGATGACGACGGTGCCGACGATGGAGATGACCAAGGTGACGCCGACTGCGATGAATTGTTGGGTGAGAAGCCCGCCTCCGGAGATGAGTTTCGCGAGACCATTTTTAGCGGCGTAGGCATTCACTTCGGTGAGGTTGCCATTGACCGAGCTAGTCGCGAGGATACCGGTGAGGATTGCACCAAGCGTGCCACCGACGGCATGGACGCCGAAGGTATCAAGGGCATCGTCGTAGCCGATCTTTCCTTTTACATACATCACGAAAATGTAAGGAACGATGGCAGCAAGTAAGCCGATGATCATCGCGCCAGTGGCGTCGACAAAGCCGCAAGCAGGAGTAATCACAACCAATCCGGCCACGATTCCGGAACAGATTCCAAGGATGGAGGCGTGACCTTTGAGGACTTTCTCCATGATTCCCCAGACAAATCCAGCGGTGGCAGCAGCGAGTGTTGTCGTCATGAATGCATTGGCGGAAATACCGTCAGCAGCAAGTGCGGAACCGGCGTTGAAACCATACCAACCGACCCAAAGCATTCCTGTGCCGACCATGCAGAGCACCATGCTGTGCGGGGACATTTTTTCCTTACCGAAGCCCATCCGCTTGCCGAGGATGATGCAGAGCACGAGTGCGCTCCAGCCGGAAGTCATGTGGACGACTGTGCCGCCCGCGAAGTCGATCGCCGCGATTTTTGCATCGCCGTTCCAGACACCGTTCATGAGTCCGGTGACGCCCCACACCATGTGGGCCATCGGGATGTAGACCACAAACATCCAGATGAAGATGAATGCCATGATTGCGGAAAACTTCATCCGCTCCGCGATGGCTCCGATAATCAACGCCGGAGTAATGATCGCGAACATGAGCTGATACATGGCGAAGACATTTTGTGAAATCCAGTAGCAATAGTCAGTGTTTGGCTCGCTGGTCACGCCTTTCAGGAAGAAGAATTCAGTTCCGCCTAGATACGGTGAATTAAAGCTTTTTCCAAACACAAGACTGTAACCTACCGCCCACCAAATCACGGTGACCATTCCCGCGCAGCCGAGGCACTGGGCCAAGACGCTGAGGACGTTTTTCTTTCTCACTAAGCCGCCGTAGAAAAGCGCGAGACCCGGCAGCGTCATGAAGAGAACGAGCGCGGTACAAGTCATCATCCAGCCATTGTGGCCAGGACCGGGAATTTTGCCGACTTTGGAAGTCCAAGCGGTATCGCCGGAGCCACCGACGCCGACATTCCCGAAATAACTTTCTAAGTCAGCAAGACGTTGCTCCACGGTCGCATCAGCCGGAACCGCAGGAACCTCAACTGCTGTTGGCGGTGGTGCTGGAGTTTCCTGCGCTGAAGCTGGCATACACATGGGAATGGCGATGAACGCGATGGCGGCTGCCGTGATGGCTCGCAGTTTATTGAAGTGTCGACTGGTCATGGGTGGTCTGGGTTAATCGTGTGTTAATTGCCTTGTTGGGAAATTCCGAATCTCCAAGGCGCAAGATCATGCTGGAAGCAGTGAGCGTGCCAAAAATGAAGCCAATTCATTAAAGCAATTTTAAACTGAAATCATCATGCTTCGAATACTCAAAACGCAAAAACTCAAGTTTCTCTCTTGCCACCTCAAGAACACACCTTTAAAATCTGCTTCATACGGAATAACTTCCGTGCCAAAAAACTCTGGACAAATACTTCGGAAAGGCGAACTATCCGCCTGACGGACCATTTCCCGAGTGCTATTGAGCGCGAAAGATACTAATCCGAAAGTTCCCTGACTGTTACCCCAACCGGTGCAGCCAAGGACGCTAGCAGCAACCGAAAACCAACATAATAATATGCAAAACTACTGCAAAACCATTGGCGCCTTGGCCGCTGCCTCCGCCCTTGTGGCCGGCAACGTTCAGGCAGAAGTCGAATATGAACTCCACACAGGCTACTCCACGGAGTATCTCTATCGTGGCGTGGAACTCGGCGAAAACCTCGTTGAAGTCGGCTTTGATGCCGCTTATGAAACTAACGGCTTCACCATCAGTGGTGGATTCTGGGCAACTGCCTTCGACGCTAACGAAGATGGCACTGTCAGAGATAACGCTGGCGTTTCAACAGGCAACCAAGTTGATAACGAAATCGATTTTTACGGTGAGGTTTCCAAAGACCTTGGATTCGCG
>JANORE010000451.1:0-8822 GCA_031415155.1 Akkermansiaceae bacterium
CTGGTAGTAGCCGCGTCGGTCGATGATGTGGCCGTCGATGCCGAGCAAAACATCCCCTTTCAGGATTCCACCGAGGTCAGCAGCTCCGCCTTTACGGACGGTTCTAATGTAGATTCCTCCTTGCTCTTCAGTGAGTTTCAGCCATTGCCGGAATGAGCTATCTTCGGTGCGGGTGATGGCGATGCCGAGACTGGGAAATCCTTTATACTCACCGTTCGAACTCGCTTTGAGAAAGCGAGCGATCATGTCCGTGGAGGCCACATCACAAATCTGATCCTTGGAATCATAGCTGAAGAGAATGCCGGCCAGCGCTCCATCGATTAGAACAGGCAGTGAGTAGCTGCTCGTGCCGCTCTGCATCGAAGCCTTAATCAGGTAAGTCAGAAAGCGGTGATTGGGGAGGAAATTTGAAGTGACATCGACGCTTTGAAGAGTTCCAGGAGTTAGGATCGTATGTCCATTATCCTCAACTTGTAAGATGTCTAGGGCTTGTCCAATTTTCGGTGGCGTCGCGATATTTAGCGGAACCGTTTTTTCAAAAAACAAATCTCCTTCTTTTTCAGAAGCCGGGCCGAGCAGGGCAAGATTCGCCTCATAGTCCACGGAAATGACCTTCGCTTGTGCGAAACGAGTGCCATCCGTTGATTCAAATTCCAGGTAAGTGACATCGGCGACGAGTTCAGAAGTCGTGAGAACGCGCTGAGGTCCGACGATGGCAGCGAGCGCACGGCGGTCATTCGGCGGGTTTTTTTCCCAAGGCTGGCTTGGACTCCAATTTTGTTGCGTTGCATTGACCCGAATCACCGAGTTTTTGATGTCGGGTAGAGACTTTTTGGTGGGTCCATAAACAACTTCTTGGGGTGCCGAAGAACTCTGCACGGCAGGCTCAGACTTCTTGGCTTCACAGGCGCATAACACTAAAAATAAAGGAAGAGTGGATAGTAGACGCATAAAAATTTCGGATTGATAAGTATCAAATCGTGACGTGGTGATGGATCCATTATTTCAGGCCAAGGACATCTTGCATGTCATAAAGTCCGACAGGCTGTGATTCGAGCCAGCTCGCTGCGCGAACGGCACCCGCCGCAAATGTAAGGCGGGATGAGGCCTTGTGAGTCAGTTCCACGCGCTCGCCGTCTGCGGCGAAGAGAACTGTGTGATCCCCTACGACATCGCCGCCTCGCAAGGTGTGCATTCCGATTTCTCGTGGTTTACGTGGACCGATGTTTCCAAAGCGGCCGTGCGCGACATCGTTCTGATAGGAAGTGTTCGTCTCCTCGTTGAGAATTTCTAAAAGGCGGCGAGCCGTGCCAGACGGAGCGTCGATTTTATGCTTATGGTGCATTTCCGTGACTTCGATGTCGAAGTGTTCTTGGGTGAGGACTCGCGCCGCCTGGCGTGTGAGCCAGAAAAGCGTGTTCACACCCACCGAGTAGTTCGCGGCGTAAACAATACGAATGGATTTCGCGGCCTGATAGATGATTTCCCGCTCGGCGTCGGTGTGGCCAGTGGTGCCGATGACGAGATTCGTGCCGTGCTTCACGGCGGCTTCGACGAGTGTCGAGGTGAAGGAATGGATGGTGAAATCGATGGCGCAGGTTGCTTTTGAAATCGCTAGATCGATGTCTTGTCCTGCGTCGTGGGTGGCGGCGACTGGGACTTGTGCTTGGTTAGCGGCTTCGATGACGGCTTGACCCATGCGACCGGAGATTCCTGTGACGAGAAGATGTGGCATATAGATATAAGTAGATAATTATTAGAAATTTTAGTCCTCCCAGATCATGTGTTTGAGCTGGAGTTCGCTGGCACGAGTGGCCGCTTCCTCAGCACGCGGCCCCTTGAAAGATGCGATTTTTTTAGCCACTGTGATGGCCACTGGCCAGCGCTCAGCCTTTTCCAGAAGCGCGAGTGCGCGAAATCCGCAACGCTCGAAGTATTCCCACTCGGCGGGAGCGGTCGTTGTTTCCAGCACGGAGTGAAAGGCTTGGAACGCTTGTTTCTCACGTTTTTTCTGCGGGTCTTTCTCATCCGGGAGTTGCTCCAGTGTCGTGCCGCGTAAATGTTGGAGGCGATTGAACAAGGCCGGATCTGATTTCGCGTGGATGAGAAGTCGATCATAAACCGCGAGAGCTTCTATCAATGAAGCGGGATTGCTGCTGCCTTGTGCATAAAGAGCCTCGCCGAGTAAGAGGCCAGCAGGCAATTGGAGAGGATCATTTTCCGGGAGGGACTTGATCCATGTTGCGAGAAAGGCAGAGGCTTCCGGGAGACGATACATGTCGATGAGATTCGCGCCCTTTTCCAAGGTCGCTATCGAGCGGAGCGGGCCGCCGGACTCGATGGCTTTATCGAACAGAATCAATGCTTCTTCCTTCGATTTCGGAGTGGCCCCAAGCGCGGCAGAACGAGCTGCGAGAAGCCACGCAGGTTGTGCATGAATCGGCTCAATGCCGGATGCAGCAAGTTTTTCTAACACCAATCGAGCAGGATGGTAACTGCCCGATTGGAAAAGATTTCGCCCTAATGTGAGAGCCGCTTCTGAGGCCGCTGGATCTGCCGGATAGGTATCCATAACCTGCTGCGCTACGGCGATGGTCGCAACGAAATCTTTCGAGCGATCCGTGAGACGGAGCTTTGCCAACGCGACTCGCGGGCCAAGATTTTCAGGAAATTTCTCCACGTCCACCGCCAATATTTCTAACTGAGTCCGGATAAATTCCACATCTGCCGTCTGACTCGATAATGAAATTTCGACAGCCGCGAGACGAGCTTCAGGTGCTCTGGGATGGTCTGGAAAGCGTTTGAGGAATTCTTCAATCTCAGTTTTAGCCTGACTCGGCGGATTCGCAGAAAGTGCGCGTTCCAGCGCAAGATCGGCTTCTAGCTCTGGATCGGCTGGCGTGCCGGATTGTTGGATGAGACTCACGCCCTTGAGCTCGCCACTGCGAATGCGAGTGATGGCGGCTTGTCGTTTTGCGATTTTTGCTTCTGGTCCAGAGAGGGCGATTGCGGCTTCGTCGAAAAGTTTGATCGCGGATTCAGAATTCCCATCGAGATAGGCCGCGCGAGCTTCTAAAAATGCGGCTTCGCCCTTGAGTGTCCCGGAATCGGTAGTTTCCCGGAGCACATCGAGAATGGAAAATGCTTGCTCATTCGCACCTGCATCCAGTGCCCAGCGGGCAAGCTGATAGAGCGAGCGGTCCGCTAGAATGTGATCTGGGTTTTCCATCAGCAAGTGCCGGAGAAGCTGCTTCGCCTCTGCCTTAGATTCTTGAGTGCCGATGCGATGCAGGCCGATGGAACGAGCGTAAAGCGAGTAGATGGATAAGTCCTTTGTGGCACCTTCCTTGCGATACGTCGGCCAAGCAGAAACTGATTCTGATCCTGTCGCGGAGACACTATTAAAAATCACATCGGCAGGAGACGAGATCGGCGGAGTGATCCATTTGGTGAGTTGATCGAGAACGGGATCTGTCGCGGTTAGTTTTTCCGGCAGCCATTCTAGCAGCCGTTTAAAAATGGCTTCTAAGGCTGGCGATTCCTGATGGTCTTGGAGGAAAGTGAGGAGCGATCGCGTGGCGATTTCCGATTTTTCCTGTGCATGAATGGCGTCCGCCAGACCAAGCGCGGCGAGATGATAGCGAGAAAGCGACTGACCTTCGGGCTGATTGATCAGAGTTTGAAACGCGGCTTCGGCCTCCTTGTTCTTGCCTTCTTCCAGCAGCAATTGAGCTTCGAGAAATCCGGCCAACGCACGATCTGAGTCGGCGATGCTTTCCGGCTTGGGCATCGCATTACGAGCATCCGCCGAGCGTCCGAGATCCAGCAAAATTTCTACCTGATCGAGTTGGATTTCCACCAACTTCGCAGAATCCGCACCTTTCATCAGTGCCGTCAGAACATCGAGTGCTGCATCCGCCTGTCCAAGCACCAAGAGAAGACTTGCTTGAGTCAATCCAGCTTCGATGCGGTATGGGGCGGCTGGATCCGCCAGTGAGTTGGCGAAAAGATCGGCAGCCTCCTTGAAGCGATTTTTCCCGGCCAATGCGTGAGCTTTCCAGAATGAAGCCTCAGGATTTTTCGCGACATAGGACAAGGCCAGTAGTTCGAGCGCCTCATCGGGATTTCCAGAACGAATGAGTGACTCGGCAAGATGCACGGCAGCCTGCGATCTTGCTTCTGGGGAGAGTGAAGGATCCTTGAGACTGGCCTTGAAATGCAGCTCAGCCACTTCCCACAAGCCCGCAGATAAGGCGTCATTACCTTTCTGCTCGCTGCTACCGATGGCCATTTCCTGCCCTGACAGCACGGGCTGCCAAACGAGCAAAAGAAGTGAGGAAAAAAGCCATCGTTGCATTGGACCAGCAGGAGCTTAGAGGTGAAAGGCTCCATTGCCAGCCCAGATACTTGAAAAATGCTGGCTCGTATCGCTTGAATTTTCGCCTTTATGGCGGGTCCTCCTGCTGCTCTCCCGTAGCTCGTCTCGGGATGGCTAAGACTTTCACAGGTTGATTTCATGGATGAGCGTTCGCATGAGGTGCGAGTTTCAAATCCCTTCTCCCGATCACGTCAAAATCCGTAAATTTGGGATAATCAAGTCCGAACGTTTTCCACAAAACATGAAAGGCGGTTGTATATTTCTGAAATTCAAGATTCGCCAGACGCGGATCACTCTGCCAAAAGCGGGCGTGCCCGATACCCAAATCATCCAAGTCGCCGATGACGAAATCAAAGATGCTGTCAGCAAGGCTTGCGCCTTGTTACGCGAGGGTGAGATCGTCGCTCTTCCCACGGAGACGGTGTATGGCCTCTCGGCAGATGCATTGAATCCCGAGGCAGTCGCCAAGGTTTTTGCGGCGAAGGAACGTCCGTCGTTCGATCCACTCATCGTCCACATCGCCTCGCGTGGGGATTTAAAGAACGTCGCAATCGTGCCCGCAGACATCGCGGAAACGGTGAATAAGCTGACGAGCGCTTTCTGGCCTGGACCGCTCACGTTGATTTTACCAAAGCATCCAGATGTGCCGGATCTGGTGACGAGCGGGCTGCCAAACGTCGCCGTTAGACAAAGCGCGCACCCCGTTTTCCGTGCAGTCGGGAAAGAACTGGGTCGCCCAATCGCCGCCCCGAGTGCCAATCGTTTTGGGCGGATTTCCCCGACATCGGCGAGTGCGGTGATGAAAGAATTGGAAGGCCGCGTCCCGCTGATCATCGATGCTGGAGCCTGTGCGGAAGGAGTCGAAAGCACGATCATTTCCATTGAGCCGCGCGAGGGCAAGAAGCCGATTTTCCGGGTCCACCGCGCGGGACCGATCACCAAGGAGCAGCTCCAAGAGTTCGGGAAAGTGGAGAAAATCCGTGAGGTCAAAGCCGACGCGCCGCAAGCGCCGGGCCAACTTGCCAGTCACTATGCACCGCTGACACCATTGATTTTACTCGAAAAGCCCACGGACTTCCAGCCCGAGGAAGGCAAGAAATATGGACTACTGAGTTACACGGGTGACGACGCTAGCCCGTACGTCGTCATGCACGATTGGGAAATCATCGAGTCGCTCAGTCCCGGTAGCGGCAAGCTCGCGGAAGCGGCGATCCGGCTATTTTTCGTGATGCGCTTGCTGGATGAAGCGGGCCTAGACGCCATCATCGCCGAGCCAGTGAGCGAAACGGGTCTTGGCGTGGCAATCATGGATCGGCTGCGGCGGGCCTCAGTGAGAAGCTGAGAAAATCCCATCGAAACGGATCGTGGCCAGCCGCTCGGCTTCGGTGACGGAGTGCGTGACGTGGATAAAGGTGGCCTCCGTTTCGCGGTGAATTTTTTGGAGTAAGTCGCACATCGTCTCCCGAGACATTTCATCCAATGACGCGAATGGCTCATCCAAGAGCATGACTTTTGGCCGGATAATCATGGCCCGACCCAGAGCGACTCGTTGGCGCTCGCCACCACTGAGTCCACGAATAGTCCGATCGAGCAGGTGGGAAATTTCTAACCCTTTGGCGAGTTCATCCACTTGATTTCTCACGACGGATTCCTTCGCTCCCCGGATGTTTAAGGCAAATCCGATATTCTGCCGGACGCTCAACCCCGTGAACAACGCCGCATCTTGCGGAACATAGCCGATCTCGCGAGCCGCTGCCGGAAGCGTGGTGACATCCTCGTTTTGAATCATCACCGAGCCAGAGTCCGGCTTCACCAATCCCGCGATACACTCTAACAACGAAGTTTTTCCGCAACCCGTCGGCCCCATCACAACCGCATAAGCACCTTGTGGAACTTCCAGATCGATGTTCCGCAAATACGCCTTTCCACGAGTGATGCATATTTTTCTCAAAGCAATCATTGCCGCGCCCCCTCTCTCACATCCATCCACCGAAGCCAGCCGAGTATCGCCGCTGCCGCGAGTAAAAGGAGGATGGAAACGGCAGCGGCGGACTCTAAATTCCCCACATTGAGTTCGAGGAAAATCGTCGTCGGCAGCACTTCCGTTTTCATTCGCGTGGCTCCTGCGAAAACGAGAATCGGGCCGAATTCTCCCAAAGCTCTCGCCCAAGCAACCGCTGCCGCATGAAGGAGTCCACGTCTTGCGGCAGGAAGAACCACCCATGAAAAGACTTGGAAATCAGACGCTCCAAGCGTGCGAGCGACGTCTTCGCTACGCCGTGAAATTTCATCGAACGTCGCTCGCAATGAGCGGATCGCAAACGCAGTCGCCACGACAAATTGAGCCAGCACCACGCCGGCCACGGTGTAGGTAAAATGCCAGCCAAGCGTCTGCTCGATCCAGCGTCCCAGCGCCGTCTGAAAGAGTAACAGCAATCCTAATCCAAGAACCAAGGGCGGCATCACCACCGGTAAATCGAGGAGTAGTTCCAGTGCGGTCTTGCCCCGGAATGAGTGGCGAGAAAGTAAGTAAGCCGCAGGCGTGGCGACCCACATCGCCAGGATGGTGGCGAGTCCGCAAGTCAGCAAACTCGTCATCATGGAATGCCGGATTTCCCGAGAAGCAAATGCCTGAGCTAACGTTTCCGGCGATGCCCAAGCTCCGGTGGCAACAAGGATCCCAGCCAGTAAAACGGCATAGCCGAAGAGTGCCGCCGCCGAGACGGTCCAAAACGCCTTCGAGCGGTGTCGTTGATGAAATGAATCGGCCATGGATCGCTTCAACGCTTCGGACTTTCTACAAAATGATGCTTACGAAACACGGGCTTTCCATGTTCTGGCGATGCGATCCAGCGCGCAAAATGGAGGCTCGTCGCGGTGGATTGAGAAGAGGTCAGAACCATGGCCGCCACGGTCGATGAATGCCCAGCCAGTTCATCACAAGGAATTTTCTCAAGCTCACGCATCGCAGCCACCGTCTGATCCCAGACAAATGCCACGTCGAGTGCGCCCGTTTTCAGATCCAGTGCGAGTTCGGAAACCGTGCCTTTCATCACATCTGCCGACGCCTGCAACGATTCCCAATCGCCACGAGATTGGGCGATGGATTTCACCATCATTCCAATCGCCGCCGAAGCTGGATGGCAAAGTCCGAGTTTTAAATCCGGTCGATTCAGTAAATCCTGCCATCCTCGCACTTGCTTGGGATTCCCCGTGGAGACGACTAAAACCGGGCACATCATCGCCAGTTCGTGACACTCGCTGCCGAGACCTTTCTCCTGTGCAATCGCTAAATACGATGAATCCGCAGGAATGAAAACGCCAGCCGCGTTCGTGGCCTTGATCGTGGTGAGCAGTGCCCCGGATCCGCCGAATTGCAAAATCACCTGCGTCCCAAACTCCTGCTCATATCGGGCGGCAAGCTCCTCAAGCGGTGCCTTTAAGCTGGCCGCACACCATACTTGGAGTGGCGGCTTCGCGGTTTTTTGAAAATCCGTATTCAGCCAAACCAGACCAAAAACGCACACCGCAGCTGCCAGTAATGAGCCAGCGGCCCATCGGATCACGGTTTGATTTCCCATGCCGGATTGAAGCCCTATTGCTGAATCGTTGCCACTCGTTTTATCGATGAATTCGCATCTCGCAGAGTCATGATTCTACAAGGAATCTTCAGCCTCAAGGAGGCGAAATCTAGCGCGGGATAGATAACCACCTGAATCGTTATACTGCCTCGCAGAAAAAATTAGGATTCGTTAATGATTGTCAGCGGAAATGGAACTTGCCATAAGTCATCCATGATCCGTTACCGCCCAAACGTCGCTGCATTGGTCGTCAACTCGGCGGGAAACTTGCTGATTTGTGAGCGCTGGAATCTGCCGGGTGCCTGGCAATTTCCGCAGGGCGGTATCGATGATGGCGAGACGGCGCAAGATGCGCTTCACCGAGAAGTGCGAGAGGAAGTCGGGCTGGAAGCGCAGCATTACGAAGTGGTCGTTCAGCGTGAAGGCTATCGCTATCTATATCCTGAAGACGCACGAGGGAAAAAGCTCCGCAAGCACGGGAATCACGGTCAGGAACAGACGTATTTCCTGTGCCAGCTCAAACCAGACGCACCGCAAGTGAATGTGCATCAAGAGCAGCAAGAATTCCGTGCTTACCGCTGGATCTTGCCAGAAGAATTTGATCTGGATTGGCTACCCATTTTCAAACGCGACGTCTATCGCGACGTCATGCGGGATTTTTTCCAAGTGGAACTCTGAAGGATCTGGGAGATCGTAAGTTGGGTGGAATCGAGCTGGTTTGAAAACCAGTCATCATTCATTTCGGCTCGTCATTCTCACCTCCCAAAAGCCCGAAAATACGGCATCCTGGAAACCTCATTTCCCCAAGTCGAGCTTTGATCATGATGAGCAAGCCGCCTATAAAGTAGCGTGAAAAATTACCG
>JANORE010000452.1:0-2036 GCA_031415155.1 Akkermansiaceae bacterium
TGTTTTTCACATTTTGGACCGATGGAAAAACAGCTCGCGTCGTCGCCGCCCGAGAAATGAGCGAGGCTGAACAGAAATTTTACGACCGTAAATACGCAGAACTCCGCTGATTCCCCTAATTTTCATGAACTCAATTACCCGCTGGTCCGAAATCCCTGATTTTGCCGATGAAACTGCCGAAGCAAATTTCTGGGAAATCCACGAGCTTGATGGGCGACTCATGGCCGCATCTGTTCACGAAGTCGATGCCCGTGATTCCACCACGATCACTCTGCGCTTCGACCCACGGATGCTTTCACGCATCAAACGCATCGCCCGCTCACGGTTTCTCAACTATCAGTCGATGATGAAGCAGTGGCTGGCCGAGCGACTCGAGGACGAAATGCGTAAACTCTAAGAATATGCCGTGGCTCCCTCGGAATTCCAAGTTCTGGCTTGGCGCGTTCATTTTCTGGCTCGTTGTTCTGTTCACCTTTTCCGCTTTTAAGCTACCTGGGCCAGAAACTCCGCCCATTGCGAACTTCGATAAAATCGCTCATTTCGGCTTCTTCTTCGGTGGCAGCGGCTTACTGTGCGCCTATCTATTTTGGCGACAGCCAGAGCCAGTGAATTGGAAAAAGCTGATCATCACGGCGATCATCATCATCGCCATCGTTGGTGTTTTAGATGAATGGCACCAAAGTTTCACGCCGGGCCGCACTGGCAATGATCGCCATGACTGGCTAGCCGATGTCCTCGGTGGCACGGTCGGTGCATTTACATTTAAAGCGATTCATCGCTGGCTGAAGTGAGATTCATGCCGGAAGCCGCTGGCATTGTGTTTTTCCCTTTCCAATCCGGCTTGTCGCGCTTATTCCCCGTCCCATCATGAATATGAATCAACTCGATCAACTGAAGCAATTTACCACCGTCGTCGCCGATACCGGAGACTTCGAATCCATGAAGACCTACCAGCCGCAGGACGCGACGACGAATCCTTCGTTGATCCTGCAAGCTGCCGCAAAACCGGAATACCGCCATCTCGTCGAGAAGGCAGTGACGGAAGTAAAGGCGTCTGGCCTCACTGGCCCAGCCCTCATGGAAGCGATTCTCGATCGTATCCTGATTCTTTTCGGGCTCGAAATTCTTAAAATCGTCCCCGGTCGCGTCTCCACCGAAGTCGATGCGCGTCTCTCATTCGACACGAAAGCGACCGTCGCAAAAGCGCTCCAACTCATCGCTGCTTACGAGGCAGAAGGTCACTCTCGCAACCGCATTTTGATCAAGATCGCCTCGACTTGGGAGGGCATCAAAGCCGCAGAATCTCTTGAAAAGGAAGGAATCCATTGCAATCTGACTCTTCTTTTCTCCTTCGCCCAAGCCATCGCCTGCGCCGAAGCTGGCGTGCAGCTCATCTCACCATTCGTCGGGCGTATTCTTGATTGGCACAAAGCCGCCACGGGCAAGGATTTCCAAGGCGACGAAGATCCCGGAGTCATCTCCGTTCGCGCCATTTACAATTATTATAAGAAATTCGGTTACAAGACCGAAGTCATGGGCGCATCCTTCCGCAATAAAGGAGAAATTCTGGCACTTGCGGGTTGCGATCTTCTCACGATCAGCCCCGCTCTCCTCGGCGAGCTACAAGCATCTAGCGAACCGATCACGGCTCGATTAACAGCCGCAGAAGCCGCCGCCAGCGACCATCAGAAAATCTCTCTCAACGAGAGCGACTTCCGCTTCATGCTCAACGAAGACCCGATGGCCACAGAAAAAACGGCCCACGGCATCCGCGCGTTCTCCGCGGACATCGTCAAACTCGAGAAGCTCATCGAAGGAATGATCTAACATTGATAAAAGTTAAATTGACCATCGAGTTTTGGAACATGGGATGAATTGTAAAGGTTACCGCAAAGCCGCAGAGATCACTAAGGAGCGCAGAGAAATCAAATATCTCCTCTAAATTTAATTAGACGACTCCTTAATTTCTAAGCTCTTTTAACTTCGCGTTCCTTCGCGAACTCTGCGGCTTTGCGGTGAAAATGGTCAGGTCATTT
>JANORE010000453.1:0-3524 GCA_031415155.1 Akkermansiaceae bacterium
GCTCAGAATGTGTATCAATAAACCACCCAGGGTGGCGCTTCGCTTACCCTGGGCTATCGCATTTTGCCCCGTTGGGGCATGTAAACCATCGTGACCCTTTAAGGAACGCGGACCATTATTCCCAATCGAATTATTCATATATAAGAAATTTAGTATCATGATCGTAGATATCATATTAAATGCCTAGAGACGCCAAAACGCTGGCCGCATTGGTGATGCCGGTTTTTGTGGCGAGCACCTCCTTCATGACTTGGTGCGCCATGAAGAGTCCGCCGCCGGGACTGATGAGTCCGAGATCCCGGTAATTTAACACTCGCAGGCCCAGCGAGACCTTCGCGTGAATGGGATTTAGCTCGGTGTCGTGAAGTTCCTCAGTGATCGAGAATTCATTGAGCCGCACGGGTAAAACACGATGCGCCCCGAAGACTAGGACCATCAACGGCGTGGACGGCGGGATCACCTCGATGACACCCGCCAAGAGCAATGCTTCATTCGCGATGACATAGGCGCTTTTCGGATAGAGCAACATTTCCAGCGCCGCTAGCTGAGGCAAAACTCCATATTTCACCGCCGTCCCATCCGCCTTTTCCAACTGATCGGTGGCGTCTAACACAATATCAAATTTCAGCGTTTCCATGGGTGGCGCACTGAGCCGCATCGAGTCACCGAGTGCCGCCGTGGCCCCGCCCTGCGCCCCACCCGTCTGCGGCGTGAGCGTGCGAGTCAGCGTCTCCGGGTTGTATTGAAAGATCGTAATCCCCGCCAATGGATTAAACGGATCAAGCCCGATCAAAGCACCTTTTTGCACGCGGGGACTGTTAGGGAAGGTGGACATGGTTGATTCTAATAAACTATGTTCATTTAAATTCGAGCGAATCGTAATCCGGCCATCACCAGAGCGATAAATTCCCCTACTGCTAACAGCGTTGCCTCAATGGCTGCGCCTGCGGCAACTATTGCAGCAACCACTTCCCAAAGTAGAAATGCTGCAATTGCGATCACAACTGCAGCAGCCACATAGGCTAGTGCTTCTAACATCATTAACGCTAACTCTGCTGTCATCGCGCTAATTACCGCTTGAGCAGCTACCATGACGGCAATGGGCATGAGCTGAATTGCAGCATCGCGGACTCGCCGCTCGAACTCATTTAGCAGCTCACTTGCAGTCATCGCCGCAGCCGTGGCACATAAAGCATTAAAACTAGTTTGCAGTAGACTGCGTATTTGCGCTTGAAGCATTCGCCGCAATTCAACGATCGCCCTTTGAACAATTTCAGTCACTTTGGCGCGGATGAGAGATTCGTAAGGCTGAAGCTCATTTAATAGTAAATTGATGACTCTATCATCGCTTAGACCAGGAGGCACAAATTGACGAATTTCCGGCCGATTTAGGATAAATCTCAAGCCTTGGCTCAATGTACTTCTTGAGACGGCTCGTGTAGCTGGACCCTCAATCTGATCCCGGATGACATCTTCTACTTTAGCATGAGCGCGGTCCATGACCCGGTCTAGAAAAGCATCGATACGACCTCGATCGCTCACATTACAAAGGAACGTTTCTGGATCGCGATCACCGATCGCTTTAAAGCTCATGATGCCATCCGCACACCAGGCGATGGAGACGGGGGAAGAAACTCCCGGAATACGGCGTGGCGAAGTCGGCGCAAATCTTGTGGTAGGCATCGCGGCTACTGAACTCACGGTCTGACTGTGTGCCGTACGATTTTGCCAACTTCGGTTTATTTCCGGCAAATTACTATTCGCGGCTGAGATATAGCCAGCCATTTGATTTTCTGCGAAAAGAACTCCATCAGAATCCCAAGTGGCTCGTTTCACTTCAATCAACTCAAGGACACTTCCGTTCAAACGAGCAATATCAGCGTGGCCAATTCCACCGGGTGCGATGACCTGTGGATCTATTACTGTAGGTCTTCGGCGAGAGTCCGTTCTCAATGGTGCAGCACTGCCTCCTGGAATTGGAAATTCGCGCTCTGTAGGCGGCGAGTTGCCTAACTGGCTGATGAGAGTATTTCTAACAGACGCTTCCGGCACCCACTCTTGTGATCCAGCATCCAACAGGTGCCTACAAAGGGGAAACTTCAGCACACCCACGCCCGTGCTTCCGAGTGTTGGCATACGTTGTCCGAAGATCACAGCGTCAGCTGCGGCATCTGCCTGAGCTTCCAGAGGACCTTCATCTTTGCCCAATGATTGCTCCGTCACCATACCTGAAGATTGCTGAACGACGTGCGTCAATTCATGAGCTAAGAGCCATCGACCTCTTGTTGTAGATGGAGCATATTCACCTGATGCAAATCCAATGCTGTTCCCATATGTAAAAGCTCTCGCTGAAATTTCTCGTGAAGCTTCTGCACCTTTTGAATCGGAGTGAATCCTCACTTTTGAAAAATCAAATTTAAACTGTGCTTCCATTTGAGAACGGACAGTCGGCTCTAATGGTATACCTCCCCCTAAAACAGGTCCGTTTTGAGCAAGATGGTTCGGGTTACTTGCTGCCGGATTCGTTGGCTGGGTGCTTGAGAGCAAGTTAGACGATTGCCCCTTAGCAGACTTCCGCTGCAGCAGCTTTTTCTTTTTGCACTCCCCGCATTCGCCGGAGGCTCCGGTTTCACCACCGCAGGCACATTTCCGCTGGAGCAAACCACGATTGCGTGGAGTGCCCGGCATTGGAGCAGTTTTAACCTGTTGAGCTGCTGGTGCGTTTTGACTCATTTATGGATTTCTTGCGTTGAGGATTTCTGCAGCTTCGAGGAATGGGGTTTTCAATGAAGAGCTAATGCTCGATTCCGCCGCGATGAGTGCCTTTACTAAAACTTTGGGTTGGTTCGCAGCAGATGATGCGAAGAAGTCCGTCCCAATGCTATAAGTGCCTGGAAGGAATGTGGTGACACTCGTGGTCACAGGCGGCGTCGGTGGCGCATTGACTAAGGAGAGATCGGTTCTAGCAACTTTGCTTTTAATTGTATCGTAGCGGTCTGCGATACCAGCCACCGCAACTTGCTCCGAAAGCGTGGGGAAGACACTCGCTGAAGTAGGAATTGTTAAGCTAAACTTCGGCGCAATCTTCCTCATACTCTCTCTGTAGTAGCCATTGGCCCAGGTAGTTGTAGGACGTCCTTCTACGATGCTATTATAAATTCCAGATAGCTCTTGCGTGCTCCACTTCAACCAACGCTCTGCCATACCTATTCCGTCACGCACCTTGTCTGAATCTGTAGTGCTAGCAAATCCTGAGAACGTGTCTGTTGGTGGAGCTGGGATGCGATAGGAAGGAGTCGTCCAAGCCAAAACCAACAGTGCAAAACTATCAGAATTTCTCAACGCATCTGCGGTGGGCAAGCGCGGGAAAAGGCGCTCATGCCGATAAGAAACATCGGTCGTTCCGCCACCGCTTGAAGTGATGCCAGTGGTGCCATGCGCCACTTCGTGAATCGAATTTCTAGCTCTTTCACTGCGACTAAGGCGATTAAATCCCGGACATAGAGTCAGCGTTGAACCACTGC
>JANORE010000454.1:0-6767 GCA_031415155.1 Akkermansiaceae bacterium
GCTTACCGCGTGAGATCGAGCTGAGGCAGAAGCAATACGAGTATTATCGCAACCTGCTGTTGAGTTTCCCGGAATCCGAAGAAGGAACCACAAAAAGCACGAAAAACACGAAATGAATCACTAGACAGATGAAGTATTTCATCCCCCAAAACCTTTCGTGTTTTTCGTGCCTTTCGTGGTTAAAATCTTCCCGGAATCCGAAGAAGGAACCACAAAAAGCACGAAAAACACGAAATGAATCATTAGACAGATGAGAATTTTATCCCCCGAAACCTTTCGTGTTTTTCGTGCCTTTCGTGGTTGAAAATTTAACCAACCAAAGAAAATAGATATGACAGAAGAAATTATTTACAAAGAGGAGTGTTATCAGATTCAGGGAGCTATTTTTGAGGTGTATCGTGAGAAGGGGTGTGGATTCCTCGAGGCGGTTTATCAAGAATGCTTGGAAAAAGAGTTAGCATTGAGATCCGTCCCGTTTGTGGCGCAACAGGAACTTCAACTCACCTACAAAGGCCAGCCACTTCGCCAGACCTACCAACCGGATTTCACATGCTACGGAAAAATCATCGTCGAACTCAAAGCCGTCAAAGAAATCGCCCCAGAACACAAAGCTCAAGTCATCAACTATCTCAAAGCAACCGGATTCAAGCTCGGATTGCTCGTCAACTTCGGGGCCTACCCTAAAGCAACCATCATCCGCTTGGCGCTTTAACCGATTAGACATGAACCACGAAAAACACGAAAAAGATAAAGAGAAAATTCCTGACAAAGATCATCAGAAATGATCACGATCCATTCGTTTCAACTCTAAAACTTTCGTGTTTTTCGTGCCTTTCGTGGTTAGAAATTCTTGCCGATCATGACTGAAACCAAAACCATCGCAGAGACCAACCGCTTCATCGTTCTCGACCGCTATGACAAGGACTGCAAGCTGTGCGAAAGTTACCAAAGCGAAGATGCCTTGGAACGGGAGCTGATCGATGATCTCTTGAATCTCGGCTACACCTTTGACGGCCTGAACTCACCGGAGAAGCTTCTGGCGAATGTGCGCGTCCAGTTGCAAACGCTCAACAACGTCCAGTTCACCGATTCCGAGTGGTCGCGTTTTGTGGAAACCTATCTGGATCGCCCGAGCGACAACATCGTGGAAAAGACCCGCAAGATCCATGATGACTACATCCACGATTTCAAATTCGACGATGGGCATATTCAGAACATCTACCTGCTCGATAAAGAGAACGTGCTGCGGAATACCTGTCAGATCATGCGACAGTTTCAGCAAGCAGGCAGCCATGCGAACCGCTACGACGTGACGATTCTCGTCAACGGCCTGCCGCTGGTGCAGGTGGAACTGAAAAAGCGCGGGGTGGCGATCCGCGAAGCCTTCAACCAAGTCCACCGCTACAGCAAGGAGAGCTTCAACAGTGAAAATTCATTGTTCAAATACTTGCAGTTGTTCGTCATCTCTAACGGCACGGATACCCGCTATTTCGCCAATACCACGCAGCGGGACAAAAACAGTTTCGACTTCACGATGCATTGGGCGATGAAGGACAACACCTTGATCAAGGATTTGAAGGATTTCACCGCGACCTTTTTCGAGAAGAGAACCCTGCTCAAAGTCCTCTTGCAGTATGCCGTCTTCGATGTGGGCAACAATCTGCTGGTGATGCGCCCCTACCAGATCGCGGCCAGCGAGCGCATCTTGCAGAAGATTTTCAGTTCCCATGCCACTAAGAACTGGAGCGATCCAGAGAGCGGCGGCTACATCTGGCACACCACGGGATCGGGCAAGACACTCACCAGCTTCAAGGCGGCCCGGTTGGCGACCGAGTTGGATTTCATCGATAAAGTGTTCTTCGTCGTGGATCGCAAGGATCTGGATTACCAGACGATGAAGGAATACCAGCGTTTCTCGCCAGACAGCGTGAACGGCTCCGACAGCACCGCCGCACTGAAGCGGAATCTGGAAAAAGACGATAACAAGATCATCGTCACCACGATCCAGAAGCTGAACCATCTGATGAAATCCGAGAACTCGCTGCCGATCTATGGCAAGCAGGTGGTTTTCATTTTCGATGAGTGCCACCGCAGCCAATTCGGCGAAGCGCAGGCAAACCTGAAAAAGAAATTCAAGTATTTCTATCAATTCGGCTTCACCGGAACTCCCATCTTTCCCGAGAACGCCAGCGGCGCGGAGACCACCGCGAGCGTGTTTGGCCGTGAGCTGCATTCCTATGTCATCACCGATGCGATCCGGGATGAAAAGGTGCTGAAGTTCAAGGTGGATTACAACGATGTGCGCCCGCGTTTCAAAGACGTGGAAAGCGAACAAGACACGAACAAGCTCAACGCCGCTGAGAACCGGCAGGCTCTGCTGCATCCGGATCGGCTCAAGGAGATTGCGAATTACGTTCTCAACAACTTCCGCCAAAAGACCCACCGCTTGCAAGCGGGCGGCAAGGGCTTTAATGCGATGTTCGCCGTAAGCAGCATCGATGCGGCAAAACAATACTACGAGACATTCAAAACGCTCCAGAAGGACAGTGAGAAGCCGCTCAAGGTGGCGACGATCTTTTCCTTCGCCGCGAACGAAGAACAGGAATCCATTGGGTCGATCCCCGACGAAAGTTTTGAGGTTTCCGCCATGGACAGCAGCGCTAAGGAATTCCTGAGCGCGGCCATTGCCGACTACAACGCCTTTTTCAAAACCAACTTCGGCGTCGATAGCAATGGCTTCCAAAACTACTACCGCGATCTAGCGCAGCGGGTAAAACGACAGGAAGTGGACTTGCTGATTGTGGTGGGCATGTTCCTCACCGGCTTCGATGCGCCGACGCTCAACACCTTGTTTGTCGATAAAAACCTGCGCTACCACGGGCTGATCCAAGCCTACTCCCGCACCAACCGCATCTACGACGCCACGAAGACTTTTGGCAACATCATCACCTTCCGCGATCTGGAGCAGGCCACCATTGACGCGATTACCTTGTTTGGTGATTCCAATACCAAGAACGTGGTCTTGGAGAAGAGCTACAAGGAATACATGGAAGGCTTTATCGAAATCGCCACCGGTGAAGTACGGCGAGGTTTTGTCGAGGTCGTCGCGGAGTTGAAAGAACGTTTCCCCGATCCGGCAGCCATCGAGAAAGAAGCCGATAAAAAGGCATTCACCAAACTCTTCGGAGAATACCTGAAAATTGAAAACGCACTCCAGAACTTCGATGAATTCGTCAGCCTGAAAGCCCTGCAAAAACTTGATCCCGATGATCCGGAAGCCGTCGATGCATTCAAGGCGCAGCGCTATCTGAGCGATGAGGATCTCGCTAAGCTCAAAGCGACAGACGTTCTACCCGAGCGCAAAGTTCAGGATTACCGCTCCACCTACAACGACATCCGCGATTGGCTGCGCCGCGATAAAACTGCCAAAGAAAAGCAGGAGTCCAAGGTGGATTGGGATGATGTCGTGTTTGAGATCGACCTACTCAAATCGCAGGAGATCAATTTGGACTTCATCCTGGAACTGATCTTCGAGAAAAACCAGAAGGTCAAAGACAAGGGAGCCTTGATTGAAGACGTGCGCCGGGTAATCCGCGCCAGCCTCGGCAACCGCGCCAAGGAAAGTCTCGTCGTCGATTTCATCAATCAAGCCGATCTGGATCAGTTCAACGACAAGACGAGTGTCATCGAAGCTTTCTTTGCTTACGCCCAAGCGGAACAAAAGCGAGAAGCCGAGACGCTCATCCAAGCCGAAAGCCTGAACGCAGAAGCCGCTAAACGTTATCTGCTGACTTCGCTCAAGCGTGAATACGCCAGCGATAACGGCACCGAACTGAACGGCATTCTCCCCAAAATGAGCCCACTAAATCCCACGTATCTCACGATGAAACAAAACGTCTTCCAGAAAATCGCCGCTTTTGTCGAAAAGTTCAAAGGCGTGGGAGGGGAGATTTAAAGCACGGAGATGTTGAACCAGTGAGTGTAGTCAGAGCGCTCTGACTCAACTATTGAATGAAAGAAGAATTCGAGCCCCGGCTACGTCACCGCGCAAACAGCGCCCGTCATCACTTCCATCTTCTCCGTGTGTGGGCGGCGGCGAGAACGTCGGATGGGACTAGCGTTCGGAAAACCGGACGTCTTGGCACGATAAAGAAGGAAGAATGGCTCACATTTCCTCGCCGCGTTGGGAAGAGAACTCACCCGGCGACTGGCACTCGCCCTGTATCTCCAACTCGCAAACCTTGAAAATCAATGATTCCGGGACTTGATTGTGATTTTTTCGTCTTGTCGAAAAACTTTAACGTTGTTCCGTTCGGCTGGACTGATTTCTCAAGGAAATACGCTTACCTCTGCACGGAACGTGTTACCGCGCTTTTCAGCGATAGGCTTCCACCTTTGATCCCGTAACGATCTTTCTCGAAATGGAGTGCGGAAATCGTATCTTAGCACTCGATAATTTCAGACCATGCTAGCCGTCCCCAAACAAATGCATCGCCACACCGATCCCCATTTTCGCCTTTCATCCACATCATCCCGGAACAGCAGCTTTCTAGCAGTTATTTTGCTGTCACTCATCGCTTGCTTACCTTGCCTGAGTGCCCTCGATACCGGGGCTGCCGGCATTGATGCCTACGATGTCACCTGAGATGTCCCTGGCCCTAGCTCGCAGGAGTCGATGCCTATTGGCAACGGCGACATTGGCCTGAATCTCTGGTGCGAACCCACTGGCGACAAGGTGTTTTACATCGGAAAAACGGATTGTTGGGGACCGAACGTGAAGAACGAGCGCGGCTTAGCGAAGGTCGGTCGGGTGCGAGTTTCTCTAGATCCGAAGCCCCTCACCATCGGAGCTCCCTTCCGGCAAGTGTTGAAACTGCGTGACGGTGCGATTCTCATCGATGCAGGGCCAGTTGAGAACAACACGAAACTCCGCGTCTGGGTGGATGCGAATCATCCGGTCATCAACATCGAGGCTGTAAGCAGCAAGCCAAGTGCCATGACCGTTACTTGTGAAGAGTGGCGCAAGGGCGAGGAGGTTCTCACCGCCGACCAGCGCGTGGTGTGGTATCGTCGCAATGGCCCGGAGTCAGATCCTCAGCTGGTGAATCTCACCTGCGGTGCCGCCATCATCGGCACCGGCCTGACCAATCAGGATGCGCGAAGCCTGCGCTCCACCTCACCTGCGACCCGACATACAGTTGCCATCCATGTGCTAACAGCCACCACGCCCACGGTGGACGAGTGGCAGAACCAACTCAACAAGCAGATCGCCCAAACCGTGTCAGTGCCGTTAGATAAAGCGTTCACGGCGCATCGCGCTTGGTGGGAACGCTTCTGGAAACGGAGCTGGGTGCTGATCGACGGCGACAGCAAGGCGACCGAAACGACTCGCGGATATTTGCTCCAACGCTTCGTCACCGCTTGTAGCGGTCGCGGAGCTCATCCGATCAAATTCAATGGCTCCATTTTCGTGGTCGATGATCCGCACCGTGTGAACGGCACGACCAAGGAATCCACGCCAGTGGATGCCGACTACCGCGACTGGGGCGGCATGTATTGGTTCCAAAACACACGGCCCATGTATTGGCCACGTCTCGCGGCAGGGGACTTCGACCTAATGATGCCACTGTTCCGCATGTATGCTGGGATGATGCCCGCCAACGCCGCGCAAGTGAAAGAATTCTACAAGCATGAAGGTGCGTATTTCGCCGAGACGGCCCCCTTCTGGGGTGGCTTGTCTTATTGGGGCCCCGAGGTGAAAGAGGATTGGACCGGTCACTATTTCACGCCCATTCTGGAACTGAGCATGATGATGCTCGACTATCTGGATTACACGGGCGATCAGGCATTTGCGAAAGAGCTTTTGCTGCCGGTGGCGTCGGCAGGCATCACCTTTTACGACCAGCATTTCTCGCGCGATGCACAGGGCAAGCTACTGCTAGATCCCGTGAACTCCATTGAAACATACTGGAAGGTATACAATCCAGCTCCAGATATTGCGGGCCTGTATGCGGTGCTTCCAAGGCTCATTTCCCTGCCGAACAGTCTCGCCACCACTCAACAGCGCGACGCGTGGAAACGCTTGCTGGGTGAACTTCCTCCACTGCCGATTCAGACGACGCGGCGGAACAAACGGATGCTGCCGTACTCCGGCCCCCAGACAGCACCGGTAAAGAATTTTGAAAATCCCGAGTTGTATGCGATCTATCCATTTCGCCTTTATGGCATTGACAAGCCGGATCTGCAAATGGCCGTCAATACCTTCAATGTTCGGCGCCACAGCTTTCTAAAAGGCTGCTGGTCACAGGATCCCATCCAGGCCGCGATGCTTGGTTTGACCGACGTTGCCAAGGATTATACCGTCGCAGCCCTGCTCAACAAGGCTCCGAAGCTCAAGTTCCCTGCCTTCCGGGACCGTGGCAACGACTACATGCCAGACCAAGATAACGGCGGTAACGGCGAACATGGCCTACAAAACATGCTGCTCGGCCACGACGGTAAGCGCATCCTGTTACTGCCCGCCTGGCCCAAGGACTGGGACGTGGATTTCCTCCTGCACGCACCATTCGGCACCACCATTTCCTGCCGGGTCGAAAAAGGTGAGGTCACGCGCCTGAAGGTAGATCCACCGGAGCGCCGCGCAGATATCGTGGAATGCTAGAAACTGCCCGCATTGACGGAACCAGAGCGCCCGACTCCCGGCGTAGTGAAGGGAAATGTGAAGTCCGTCTTGGCGAAAAGCTCCTCCATCAAACCGCTAACAAAAA
>JANORE010000455.1:0-3006 GCA_031415155.1 Akkermansiaceae bacterium
GTTTTACTTGCAAAAGCTCTCAAGACTAAACCCAGCAAATTACTCGAAGGTGCACTGCTGGAAGACGCTTTGTGGGTTGCTAGACATGGCGAAGAGGGAAGATCTTAATTCATTTTCAAAGTAGAAGTTTTTTCACCAAAAAAGGGGAACTCAAGCGTTCCTTCTTTTTATTTCTTAACCTCAAGCCGGATTCGGCGGTGCGATGGCGGGCAGGGAGCCGTGGCCGCGGTCGATGATCTGGGTGCTGGCGCGGTAATTGCCGACGAAGATGATTCCTAACGGAGTGTTAGAAAATTGAGGGAGTAGGTCTTCGACTTGATCAAATAAAATGGCCGCGGCACGGGAGAGTAAAGGCAGGCTGGCGGTGAGTTCGCTGCGATTTGAAATGGCGGCTTGCGGGGAGATGAGGAAGGCGGCGTAGTCATCGGCCTCTTTCCTGAGATGGGCGATGGCGGCGAGATTGATGCCGTAATTATTGGCATCGCCTGAGCTTGGGCCGCTGGCGAGGGCGGTGGCATCACTCTCTAACAGATTGACCCGCTGGATGAGGACTTCATCTCGCATGGCGCGCCATGCGCTGAGTGGGAGGTCGTATTTCGCGGCTTGGGTGAGATCACCCGCATCGGTGCAGCAGGCGACGAGGGCGCGGGCGAGGGTGTAGGCGGCATCTTCGAGTTCTTTTTCTTCGCGGCGCTTATCGGCGGCACTACCAATAATAGGCGCGGATTGCTCGGCTGCGGCTCCGATCAAAATCTGAGTGGCGGAACGAGCGGCGGCGACTTTGGTGGTGAATGCTTGGGGGAATTGATTTTGCCAAATGGCCAGGTGATTGGGCTGATCGAGGCAATCGAGACGGGTGCGGTAGCTGGCGAGTTGGTTGGCAATGCGGTCATTCATAGGGTGGTGAAGATGAGCCGAGATTTTGGGGTTTAAGCAAGGTGATTTTTAAAATTTATTCTCATAAGTGATTGATTTCATGTTTACTTGTAGATCTTTTAATGGTAGCCGACCCGATTTCGTCCTCGTTAGGATGCGGTGAGTCGCCTTTGCGGGGCGGTGAGGCCATTTTTCGTCCGGTGAGCCGTCATTTTCGCTCAGTCAGAAATTTATTTGAGGCGGTGAATGGCCTATTTGAAGCGTGAGATGGTGAATCGGTAAAGTGCGCGTGGCCGTTTGAGACAGGTGAGGGCTATTTGAGGAATGCGGGGGGCTATTTGAAAATTTTGCGTAGCTATGTGATGCGCGTAAGACGCTCTATTTTTCGGCTTGTTGTAGCTTCGGTTTGCTACCGTCGCTGGCAACCGGGGTCTTAAAATCGAGCGACAGGCTGATGGCGGAGAAGGTGAGTCACTCCCACTCGATGCTGGCGGGTGGCTTGGTGGAAATGTCGTAGAGCACGCGATTGATTCCTTTCACCTCGTTTAAAATACGGTGGCTCGTCTCGCGGAGAATGATGGCGGGCAACTCGACCCAGTCGGCCGTCATCGCGTCTTCGGAAACGACCGCGCGGAGATTCGTCGCCCACTCGTAGCTGCGTTCATCGCCCTTCACGCCGACGGTTTTCACCGGGATGAGTCCGGCGTAAGCCTGCCAGACTTTATCATACCAGCCATGCTCCTTGAGCTTACCGATGAAGATGGCATCGCACTCACGGATGATGTCAAGGCGCTCCTGATCGACCACGCCGGGGCAGCGGACGGAGAGACCGGGGCCGGGAAATGGGTGGCGCTGGAGGATGCTTTCTTCGATGCCGAGTGATCTGCCCAGTGCCCGGACCTCGTCTTTGAAAAGCTCGGCGAGTGGTTCTAGGACTTTCCCTTCTGCTTGGAGTTCCAGAATTTTCGCGACACGGTTGTGGTGCGTCTTGATCACGGATGCCTTGGATTTCGCGTTCGATGCGCTTTCGATCACATCCGGGTAAAGCGTGCCTTGGGCCAGCATTTCGGCATCGCCGACGGTGTCCCAGAAAACCTCGATGAACAGATTGCCGATGATCTTGCGCTTCTTCTCGGGATCGCCCTCGCCAGCCAAGGCGGTGAGGAATCGCTCCGAGGCATCAATGGTTTCGATTTCCACGCCCATCCGCTTGAAGTTCGCCTGCACTTCGGCGGCTTCGTCTTTACGCAGCAATCCGTTATCCACGAAAATCGCCCGCGTTTTCACACCGGCCTCCTTGAGTAAAACGGCAAGCACGGTGCTATCCACGCCGCCGGAAACGCCGCAGACGACTTGCCGCGTGCCCACCGTTTGGCGGATGTTCTCAATCATCTCGCGCTTGAAATCCTCGATCTGGAACGGCAGAAGTCCGCTCGCATGGCCGAGGAAATTTTTCAAAATCTGGTTTCCCTCGTGGCTATGCGTGACTTCTGGGTGGAACTGGATGCCGAAAAACAGTTCATTCCATTGCAGGGAGACGGGAGTGCCGTGCTGGTTAGAAGCAATGACCTTCGCGCCTTCCGGTAGAATTTTCACCGTGTCCGAGTGGCTCATCCAGACTTGCGATGACTTGGAAATTCCCGCGTAAAGTCCGCAGCATTCTGTTGGAAATAAGTTGGCGGGTCCATACTCGCGGCGGCTACTTGCTTCCACCGTGCCGCCGAATTTAATATTCAGAAGCTGCATCCCGTAGCACACGCCGAGCACGGGGACGTGGAAGGATTTCAGCGCCTCGAAGTCGAGATCTGGCGCATCTGCCTCGCTCGTACTTTTCGGCCCGCCGGATAGGATGATCGCGCCGGGTTTCCCGATATTCGGGAAATCTTCGATGGCGTAAAGCTTTGCGAAAAAGCCAAGCTCACGAACGCGGCGGACAATGAGCTGAGTGTATTGTGAGCCGAAGTCGAGAACGGCGACGTGATTGGAATCGTGCATTGTGAAGAGGTCGGTGGAATTTACCGCAGAGACGCGGAGGTCGCGAAGGAACGCGAAGAGCTTTGTGAATTTTTGTGTGGAGTGGAAGCGAAACGCAAAGGACGCAGAGATTGGAAAGGAAGACGCTGAGATTTG
>JANORE010000456.1:0-2727 GCA_031415155.1 Akkermansiaceae bacterium
GACAAGTTTGTCCTGCGCTCGATCATTCAAAATTCGAACGAGGCGATTGCTCAAGCTTATGACGCACCGGATGAAGTCGCTGCATTGTTAGATTCCGTCGAGGCAAAAGTGTTAGCCATCCGTGAAGGTGCCGAGACGAACAAGGCACCCACGATCAAGCAATCCGTCAACGAAGTCATTGAGCAGTTCCAAGCACTTCTCGCTGGGGAGAAAGGAGCGCAGGGGATTTCCACGGGCTTCGAAGAACTCGACCGGATGAGCAGCGGCTTGAAAGCTGGAGAAATGTTTGTCGTCGCCGCTCGACCATCCATGGGTAAAACCTCGTTCATGATGAATATGGTCGAGCATATTTGCCTCGATCAAAGCAAGCCGACGATGGTGTTTTCCTGTGAAATGAGCGCTTTCCAGCTCGTGCAAAGGCTCGTTTTTTCGAGGGCGAAGTTTGCCATGAGCCAGCTTTCTCGCGGCTATACGCCGACGAAGGGTGATCTCCAACGCATCCAGCGAGCCGCCCTTGAAACTTCTGGAGCCAAGCTTTTCATCGACGACACACCAGGCATTTCCATCAACGAGCTCCGCGCGAAAGCTCGCCGGAAAAAGCGCGACGAAGACCTCCAGTTCATCGCAATCGACTATCTTCAGTTGATGAAATCGCGGACGAAGCAGGCGGAAAATTCTCGGGAACGGGAAATTGCGGAAATTTCTGCGGGCATCAAGGGGCTGGCGAAAGAGTTAGGAATTCCCATCGTCATTCTCGCTCAGCTGAACCGGGGTCCAGAGTCTCGATCTGGGAAAAGTCTGGGGGTGCCGCGGATGTCGGACCTCCGGGAATCCGGCTCGATCGAGCAAGACGCCGATATGGTTGGCCTACTTTATCGGACGGCTTACTATGCGGAAGATGCGGCGGAAAAAGAAGCCGAAGAAGGAAAGGCTGAACTCGTTCTCGCCAAGAATCGAAATGGCGAAACCGGTCATATTCCGCTGACGTTCGTTGCTGATTTGATGCGTTTTGAAACCGGACCACCCGCAAGAGAAGCGGAAGGGTGAGTTGAACAAGATGAGCGAGGCCATTTACGGATGCTCTCATTTGATAATCGGCGAGTTTCCCTTGGCGAGCTGAGAGATTTGGTAAAGTCTATCTGCGATTGATCGAAGTTCGTTTCCAACGCGGCCTGCATTTACCGGAGTTAGATCTATGGTTGGACCCATGGGATGCGAAGCCACGCGCTTTTGTCTCTCATGCCCATGCGGATCACTTTGCCCGCCACGAGTCCGCGCTCTGCTCAGAAGTGACGGCGGCATTGGTCCGCAAACGCTTTCACCTTTCGGAAAACCGGATTGAAGCCGTTCCATTTCAAGTGCCAATCGTCCGCGATGGCTTCCGCCTGAAATTGCTTCCTGCTGGGCATATTTGTGGCTCGGCGATGCTTCACGTCACTCGCATCAAGGACAACGCGAGCTTGCTTTATACCGGCGATTTCAAAACCCGGCGTGGCCGCACTGCGGAGCCAGTCAATTTTCTCACCGCAGACACGCTCATCTTAGAAACGACCTTCGGCCTGCCGATTTATGAGTTCCCGCATTCGTTAGAAGTTGAAGCCTCTATTTTACGATTTGTGAATGACTCCTTCGCGGATGGTGAAACGCCCGTGCTGATTGGGTATTCACTCGGCAAGGCGCAGGAAGCGCTCGCCCTTCTCACGGAAAATGGGATCCCGGCACTGCTTCATCCGGCGGTGGCGGAGATGACCCAGGTCTGCCGTGAAGCTGGATTTCAAATGCTGCCGGAACCGATCGAATTTCAAGGACACGCGCTGCCGGGGCATGTGGTCGTGATTCCACCGAGTGCCATTCGTTCGAAGATCATGCGCGGCCTGAAATCCAAGCGCACGGCGATGCTCACCGGCTGGGCACTGCAGGCGGGATCAAAATATCGCTACCGCGTGGATGAGGTCATCCCGCTTTCCGACCACGCAGATCATCCTGGATTGATGGAATGCATCGTCCGCGTCCGACCGAAGAAAATTCTAACTGTCCATGGTTTTGCGAAAGAATTTGCCGCCGAGCTGCGGGCAAAAGGAATGGACGCTTGGTGCGCGATGGGTGGCGATCAGTTAGAGCTTTCTATTTCACAACCGGCACCACGAGCGAGTCCTAACAATGCGCCGCGTCATGTCCGAGCGATTTGTTCGCTCGCAGATTTCAGCGATCTTTGCCGCCTTGTCGGCGAAACGAGTAGCCGCCTCGCGAAAATTGAGTTTCTCGGATCTTATCTGCGCGGAATCCCCGATGAGGAAGACCTTCGGCTGGCTGCCGTCTGGCTGACAGGTGAGCCGCTACCGCGCAAAGCGGGTCGCCGCGTGTTTCACGTCGGCTCGGCAACAATTCGCCAAGCACTCCTGTCCCTGCCGGGTGTGAAAGAAGAACGCTATCGCGAAATTTCGCTCAGTCAAAACGACGTGGCTCGCACGGCGCGACTGCTACTCCAGGAAATTTATCTCAAGCCAGAGCCACTCGATCTCGCGGGACTCGCCCTGTTTTTTCATCATCTGATTGAGGCGACGGGTTCTCTGGATCGGATTGAAAAACTCGCATCTCGTCTCGCAACGCTGCACCCGATGGAGGGCGAAATCATCGTCAAGCTACTCACGGGAGATCTCCGCATTGGTTTAAAAGAAGGTCTGGTCGAAGAAGCAATCGCCGTAGCGTTTCAAGTAGATCCCGGTG
>JANORE010000457.1:0-8500 GCA_031415155.1 Akkermansiaceae bacterium
TTATTTTCACTCAAAAAAATAAACAAAATGAAAATTTGCATATCTACCCTCCTAGCAGCAATTGCAGTTGTTTCCCTAAATTCAGCCTCCGCTGCAATTAAAGCTGAGTTTCAATTCAACAATAACTTAGTAACCGCAGTAGGCACCGCGCCTAACCTCGTCGCCGTCGGTCCTCTAGATGCGAGTATATTTACGATAGACCCGGTCTTCGGCGAATCTCGGACGGTCTATTCCACCACCAGCACCGGCTCCGGCATTAACCAAGCAGGTCTTCGGCTCAACACGACTGGCCTTGTCAGCGCCGGCACTTATTCCTTGGAAATGGTCGTCAATGTGACGGGTGGTTCCAATAGTTACAAGCGGCTCTTTCAGACTGGAACCAGCGACAACGGACTCTACATCTCCGGCGTCGCCGGCTCAGAAAAGTTATCGGTCTATCCTCCACCAAGTGGTAATCCAGGACTTCCGTTCAGCCTGAATACTTACCACCACATCGTCGTCAACGTTTCTGCCAATAATGTGGCCATTTGGCTTGATGGCAGCCTCAGCCAAACGATTGCTACGAATCATTTTAATATTTCCGCCCCAGGCGGAGTGGTCAGCTTCTTCCTCGATGACAGCTTTGATTACACCTCTGCGAAGACCTCTTTGATCCGCCTCCGCGATAACACACTCAGCGACGCAGAAATCATCGCTCTGGCAGGAGCATCAAAGCCTCCACTCGTGAAATTCCAAGTGAACGTAACGCTGAAAAAGCCGAAGTTTGGTCGCGTGAGCGGCACGGGCAGTTTCACCTCAGGAAGCACGGTCACCCTCGCCGCCAAACCGAAGAAAGGTCGGAAATTTGTGGGTTGGTATGATGGCAAAACCCTCCTGAGCAAAAGTAAGAAATTGGTGATTCTTAATCTCGCGGCGAATCGGAACATCACCGCGAAGTTTAAGTGAGTTGAAAATTCTCCATGGGAGATTCGCTCGCGGATCTCTCTGCCAACACTCCATGTGTGGCAAAGCAAGACGCCATTCCCAGCGGGGTTCCTAGAAATCTCATCGCTACTGCCTGTATTTCAGAAATGACCTCGCTCGAAGCCATCGTGGCTCTAAATATGTTGCCTAAGATCGGGCCGATCCGAGTGCGGCGCTTGCTCGCGGCATTCGGCGGTGATCCGGCGTCCATTCTTGGAGCGCCCAAGGACCGCTTGATGCGTGTCGATAGCATCGGCGAGGAAACGGCGAAAATTCTTCACTCATGGCAAGACCATGCGGATCCCATCGCCGAGCTTCGCGAAGCTGCCGAGCGCGGAATTTCCATCGTCACACAGGACGCTGAAGGCTACCCGCTACCGCTACGCGAAGCCTACGATCCGCCGCTTTTGCTTTATGTCTGGGGAAAATTAGAGGGCCGAGATCGCCACGCCATCAGCGTCGTAGGCTCGCGACGGGCGACCCTTTACGGCAAGCAGGCGACCCAGAAAATTTCCTATCAGCTCGCTCAAGCGGGTTTCACCATCGTTTCGGGTCTCGCCCGCGGCATCGACACTGCCGCCCACGAGGCTGCTGTCGCCGCGAATGGCCGCACCATCGCGGTGCTCGGCTCCGGCCATGCCCAGTTATTTCCCGCCGAAAATCTGGCGCTCGCCGAGAAAATCGCCTCTGGCTTCGGTGCGGTCGTTTCCGAGTTCCCGCTCCACACCACGCCGGATAAACAGACCTTTCCCATGCGAAATCGGATCGTCGCGGCATGGGCACGAGCCGTTTTAGTCGTTGAGTGTCCCGCTTGGTCCGGCTCGCTCATCACTGCGAACCTCGCCTCCGAATACGGCAAGCCCATCTTCGCCGTCCCCGGCCCCATCGACAAACCGACTTCTGCGGGTTGTAATCAACTCATCCGCGACGGAGCCACTCTGGTCGCAGACGCCAGCCACATCCTTGATGATCTTGGCGCACTTCCCTTTGCCCGCCAACCGAGCCTGACCGAAACCGCCGCAGAAATCCCGGAGCTCCCCGAAGAAGAGGCCGCCGTCTTCGCCGCAGTTACCACGGATGAATCTCCTGTAGACCGCATCATCGAGCGGAGCGGCCTCCCCGCTCACGTCGTCACCGCGAATTTAATGAAACTGGAAATGCGAAGGCTGGTAAGAGCTTTACCTGGATTCCGGTATGCAAGGAGATGAGCACTCACTGATGATGAATCCAGGTGGTAATGTGACCATTTTTTCGGGGGTATTCTAGGCGGCGCAGGTCTAAAAAAACTATCTGACCTCGGCTGGCTGATGCTGGGGATCGTAAAAAATACGAATGTCAGCTTTTTGATTTCCTAGGAGCTGTTGAGCACGTTTCAAAGCGGCCCGAGTGGAGAGATTTGGGTTCTGTGGATTGGTCAGGAAAATATTACTTTCGCTGATGCTGCGGTCGCAGCCATCTTGAAGAGTGACGAGAATTCCTGATTTTTTGAGAACCCGGTAGACTTCGCGAGTCGCACCGGAAACGATCAAATGCAGCCCGCGACCGCGCATGAAAAGGATGAGATCTTCTAAGGCCATCACACTCGTCGCATCCAGATGACGCGCATTTTTCAGGCGCAAGATGATGATTTGGATCGCTGGATCTGAGACGATGCGCTGGATCTGCGTGCGGAAAAGCTCGGCAGCGCCGAAAAACAAATCCCCCTCGACGTGGACAATTGAGATGGAAGGAATCGGACGTTGCCGCTTTTCCCCCATTTCCCGAAGTTCTCCAGCCTCACTGAATTCATATTCGATGAGGAATGGTCGGCTGGCTTTACGCAGAAACAGAGTGATCGAAATCGCCACGCCGATGAAAATCGCGACATGGAGCGGTGCCAGAAGTGTGGCGATGAAGGTGATCACCAACACCGCGGCATCATCGGACGTGGAGCGCAGGCAAATACGGATGTGACGTAAATTAAACAGTGAAAATGACAGGGCGATGACCAGAGCCGCCAGTGCTGCCTTTGGCACGTAGTCGATCAACGGGACTCCCCAGCCGACGGATGCAGCGATCAGAACCGCAAGACCCATGGTGTAGGCACCAGAAATCAGCGAGGCGAAACGAGTCTTCGCACCGGATTCGTAATTCAGCATCGAGCGGGTGAGCGAGCCGGAAGCCGGCATTCCTCCGGCAAATGAGCTGGCGAAATTCGCCATTCCTACGGCCAGCATATCTTGGTTCATGTCAGGGCGGTCGCCCGTTTTAGAAGCGAGAGTTTTAGCCATCATCGTGTTTTCCAGCGAAGCCAGAAATGCAATTGCCATTGAGATCCCCAGAAGCGCAGAAATGTCTTCGAAGATACCGGCTCGAAATAGATTCGGCATTTTTAACATCAATTCACTCATGCTGAATGTTTTAAACGTTTCTTCGTGAGCGAAAACCCCGATATTACTGCGGATCAACATGCCGAAAATGATCGAAGAAATAAGCAAGGCGAGAGCGAATGCCGGCCAAGTGGGACGCCATTTCCGAAACGCTGCAAAAATCAACAAGGTCACTGTTCCAATGAGCACTGAAATCCAATGAGTGTGGGGCAGAGCGCGTGCCAAGCCCAATACGATGCCGACAAATGTCGAGGATGCCTCGCTGCTTACATGCGGGGAGAGTCCTAGAAATGGCTTCAATTGATTCACCATGATCAAGACGGCAGCTCCCGAGATGTAACCGACTAAGACACTGCGGGAAACGTATTGCAAGAGATCTGCCACACGAAGCAAAGCACCCATCGTAGCGAAGCATCCAACCATCAGAACCAGCAGTGGAATCAACTCGTCCCAGCGCCCAACAAGTGTCGGATTCACCGAGAAAAAGCTGAATAACATGAACGCCGTCGCGTTGGTGGGGCCAAGAATGGTGTACCTCGAGCCAGCAAATAGCGGTGCGATGAATGCCGCCACCGCCGTGCTTATGATCCCGTAAACGACGGGTAATCCAGCGATCGCCGCAAAGGCAATTCCTTGAGCCAGAGCAAGCACCGTGACATTGGCCGCAGACCACGCATCTTTCCGGAATTTTAGGAGACTATAGCCTTTGAGATCTCGGGTAAAGGGGGCGAATTCCACATGCTCAGCCGCGAAAAATCGACTCACATTGCGAGCGGCTTTACTGAGTTTCTGGAAGACTTTCATCGAACCCTCGTACGTTACTTAAAACGGGCTCTACGGAACAGGAATAAACCGAGCAAAACGCAAATCACATTGGGTGCCCACAGCGCCATCATCGTCATGGAATGTGTTTTAAATTGCTCGGCCAGCATGGTCATCAGGAAATAGCCAGTGCCGATGAGCAGGCTCAGAATCAGACCGCGGGAGCTATCACTGCGGCGTGCTTGGAGTCCCAGCGGCACCGCAATAAATGCGAATGCCAGACAAGCCATCGAGAAGGAATAGCGTTTCGTGATTTCCGACTGCATTTTGAGCTTCTTCCTGGCGCTGAGTGTTTGGTTCGTATCGAGTTCTAGCTGGATCGCATCATTCGTCATCGAGCGCGCCTCAAGTTTCCGATCTCGAGAGTTTTTTAAGTCGATGACTAGTGGCTCCGCTTCTCCAGCGAAGGCGAAGGATGCCTTACCCTCTGCATCTCGGGTTTCGAAATAAGCGTCTTCCAATTTTAATCGAAGCTGGCTGTTGCCGGTATCCACGGATAGAGCCGCCTTGGAGGCGTGGATGTAAGTCATCTCTCTGGAATCTGGAATCGCCTTTTTTGGCTTGGGTGAAACGTAAAGGTGGAAACCTTCGACCCACTCGCCGCTTCTTCCTTCGATCAATAATTTCAAGGTGGTCTCACCATCTTCCTTGAAATCTCCCTGCACCACGCCTGGCTTCAACAGCGATGATGGATCGCGAGCTGCTTGTTCATAAAAAAGCTGACTCACCGATGCTTGTGAATGAGGTACCACATGGATATTTAGCCAAAGGCTGAGCAGTGAAAGCGCCGCCCCGATGACAAATACCGGGACTGAAAGCCGGACCAAACTCAAGCCGGCGACTCGGAAACTGGTGATTTCGTAATTGGAGGAAAGCCGTCCGAACACGACGAGCACTGCGGAGAGAAATCCCCACGGCACGGTGTAAGTGAGCGAAACGGGCAGCACGCTGATCACGAACCGAATCACCAATTCCAGCGGAGCCTTGAAATCAACAAGCAGTGTCTTAATCTCCTTAAAAAGATTCCCTAATACCAAAACAATGGCCAAAACCAGCACGGCATACACAGTGCCCAGCAGCACCTGTTTCCCGATGTAACGGTCTGAAATACGCATGAAGTTGATGCAATCTGGCGAGCACTCGCGGTCCTGTCGAGACAAGAGCAAGGCCGATCACCTCAAAAACAAAGTGCAGATTCGGTGCTACAAAAACTCGTCAATCATGAGAATGGCAGATTCAGTGAAAATCCAACAAGTGACACCCCTCGATTCCACTTCTGCTAAATTTCAGCTTCGCAAATCCATGCGCCAGATCGTGCGAGAACTGGATTCAGATTCCAGCAAGGTCTGCACCGCCCTAGACGAATGGCTACTCGCGCAGCATTCCACGCTCCATACCATCGCCGTCTATTCTCCTCTGCCTGGCGAAGTTGATTTATCTGCCAGCATTCAAAATCGCCCTGACTTGGACTGGGTCTATCCGAAGGTCCGTGGCGAAGATCTCACCTTTCACCTTGGAAAAATTCTGGTCCCCGGTGTATTCGGGATTCTTGAACCCGCCGATGGATCGCCCGAAGTGCTGATCGAAAAAATCGACGTATTCATCTGTCCCGGACTCGCATTCGATCATAACGGGGGGCGCCTCGGTCGTGGCCGTGGCTTCTATGATCGTATGTTATCCAAGTCTCGCAACAATGCTCTGAAAGTGGGTGTCTGCTTTGAAAAACAAATCGTTGCGAACACATTTCCAGAAAATCACGATGTCCCGATGGATGTGATCATCTCCTCGGGAGCGCCATTTTAGCAACGTCAGGGGAAATCGCGCTCCACAGAGATTCGAGAGGATCTAGAGTCCTCACTTTTTTCACGCCTATCGGCACATCATTTCAAAAATTTCACTCTCCCATCGGGATGAAACAGACCCGAACGATTCAAGGAATGCAGGATTGAGTTTCAAAAGTTATACTGCCGCGCTTCATGTTTTGTGGAAAACGTCGGGCTTGATTGCCCCAACGGGGCAAAATGTGATAGCCCAAGGCATTGCCCTGGTTAATGGGTGGACGAAATAGTTTAGCCCTGAAAGGCCCAAAACAACGGCATCTCCCATTCATGTAATAGCATCTCTCATGACCTTAATGGCATCTCGCATCGCCGTAACGACTTCTAACATCTATGCTATAGCATCCAACATCGCCGTAACGACTTCTCACATGACTGCAATAGCGTCACCTGTTTCCTAAATGCCCCCTCACACGACTGCCATAGCATCCATCATTGCTGGAATAACTCCTCGCATCGCCGTAATGCCACCTCGCGTGGATGCAATAACTCCCAACATGACTGCAATGACCACGCACGTTAAGGATCTATCAACGATCATTGTTCAAATAACAAGAAATCCAATCAGTTACACAAAAATAAATCTAGAAATACCTCGCCACTTCATCCCTAGAAGGCTAGTCACGCAGTCACCTATGAATGACCGTATCGCCAACCAACTCGCCAGCTACCGCACCCGTCTCGATTGCCTCGACCAACCCGCCCACCTCGGCATTTGGCAAAATCAAGCCCCCCAAGCATTCACCACCAAAGTCGCCGCCGCACGCGCCGCCACCCAAGCCCTCATTGATGCCGCCGCCCGTCAATCCGCCCCCATCACTGGCAGTGCTGCCGACAAGCGCCGCGAAGAAAAAGAACTCGAAGACACCGCCTACACCCTCGCCCGAGCCCTCGTCGCCTGTTGCACCGATGCGGGAGATCTCACCCAAGCCGCGAAATATGACCTACCACTCAGCGCATGGCGCCGTCTACGAAATGAAGCTCTCATCCAGCGCGCACGCCAGCTAGAGGCAGATGTCACTGCCCTCGCAGGCGGCCCAAGCTCAGGCGATGCCAATAATTACGGCATCAATCTCGCCACCATCGCCCATCTCACGAAAGACGCCGATGACTACGCCGCCTTCATTGTCGCCCCACAAAATACCATCGCTGGCCGCAGCGAACTCACCGCCAGCCTGCCTTCACTCTCCCGCGCCGCCGCCCTTTTATTTGATCAAATCGAAGACCTGCTCCCCCAGTTTTCTAACACCCCGTTAGGAGCCATCTTCGTCAATCATTACCGCGCCAGCACCCAGATCATCGACCGCGGCCACCGCCCACTCACCACTCCACCGCCAGCTCCAGTGGTGTCGTAATCGATATCTCCAGCATTGAAGAAAAGGCCCCTCCCGTTCACGCGAGAGGGGCATTTTTTTGCCGAGTGAAGTTTATTCACTTCGTTTCGTGACCAGTTTTATGAGCAATGGGTGGAAGCTCGATATTCAAGACTTTCTCAAAGCCAGAGATGCACATTTCAGACATATATTCAGACTTTGCATCGTGCTCTGCTAAATTTGTTGGGTAAGCACGGGCACTGGTAGGATCCGTTGGGCGGGGTAATCCCAAAGCGTTTCCAACGGTTGATAAAATTTGCTTGTGCATCCGCTGAGTAAGTCTGGATAGTTGCGGAGGCTCTTGAGTGAAATCTGCTCGATACCGAGCAAAGGATACCAATCCTTTAGCCTTGCCATTTATCGCGGTACCGAAGATGAAATTGCTTTCATTTGAATAAATATCTACTTCTGTAATACCTAATATCACCGATCCATTGATATTTTCGATTCCTTCTGTTGCTGGCAAAGTGAGTTCCATCAATTTCTCAGCATCCCACTGTTTGTCGTGATTTTGGAAAAAAACTACAGTTTCTTCAAACAGCTTCAGTTGCTCATGGGTCTCACTCGTCAGAATCGCTTTTCTAGCGGCCGTAATAATATCCTCAGATGTAAGTTTTGAGGCGGTATCTACATTTTTTGATTGAAGCAAAATTTTCAACTCTGGAGCAGACCAATTCAAATACTTCACTAATACTTCCTTGGCCCAACGTTCTAGTGCGCTCCGATGTGATTTCCCAACAGGAGCAGAACGTTTGCAGATCACCACAGGAATTCCCAAAACCTCTTCAAGCTTTTTTAATGAGGCATTCAATGCTACCTCATTCACTTCTCCAACTCGAACGAGACATATCCATGGACCTCTCAATGGCGGTTTTTTAGAGGGAATAGGGTCGAATTTATTTCCAAGTAGCTTCGAAGCCTTACGTGTCAAATTGTCCGATTCTGAGCGAGTTACTATCATTTCAGCAATTTCCTTGGCCTGTTCTTTTTGATTCAGAGTGAGTAATACTTCGGCATAAGCCAACTGCTCTTCTAACCGCCAAGGTGCAAGCCTTAAGGCTGCTACGAAAAAAGATGCCGCTTCATGGGCAGAACTTGTTTTTAATGCATGCGCGGCGGCAAAAACTTTTCCGGC
>JANORE010000458.1:0-3131 GCA_031415155.1 Akkermansiaceae bacterium
CCCATCGCAGGCCAAAAGTTACGGCCAAGGGCAGATTCCCCCCCGGATCAAAGGAGAAAGCTACTCAGATAAAATCAGAAATAGGGACGTTTTGCGTTTTATCATCACCGATCTTTCTGAACAAAGTCCATTCTACACAAGGGGGGAACCATTCAATTATGGTCCTGTCGAAGTCCCAGAAGAAGGCCGAGTCAGCGTTCCTTATGTAGGTGAAATTCAAGTGATTGGCCTAAATCTAGCCCAAATTTCTGCTCAACTTGGCGAAAAATTGAAACCCATTTCAAGCACCGCTCAAGGCTCATTGATCAGATCTGGACGAATTGCCAATACGGCGAATGTCATCGGTGAGGTTAGGAAGCCAGGTCCAGTACCACTTGAGCGAGATGATATTAGTTCGCTCGACCTCTTGTCAGCCTCAGGCGGCCCGAATGGAGCGGAACATCTTTACAAATATACTCTTCGCCGCGGTGGCCGTGATTACGTATTTGACTATCAAGGGTTTCGGAAGAGAACTTTCCCAATCGAGCAGGGAGATTTACTCAGCATCAATCAAGATATATCAAATCGATTCTACGTCATGGGTGCCATCAATAGACCGACCATCGTAGCGTTCCCCGTGCCTGCGCCAACACTAGCGGACGCCTTGGGAGCGGCGACTGGCCTCGATGAACGCCGCTCTGATCCATCAGGAATTTTCGTTTTCCGTAAAGGCAATCCAGATCGAGTTTATACGATCAATCTCAAAGACCCGAACGCGGTGCTCCTGACACAACGTTTTTCGATCAAAGGCGAAGATATTGTTTATGTAACCGAAGCACCACTCACCCGTTGGAGTAGATTGCTAAGTCAGGCCAATCCGCTTTCCCAAGCTGCATTTAATATCGACCGCATCGCCCAACCTTGATTCTAAAAGCAAATGAAACATAGAATCCATTATATCCTAATCATTTGCTTGATATGTCTCGGCTGCACTCCGGCAACTCTCGCCCAGCCGAGGACGATCCCGGCAACAGCCGTATCGGAGCTAAACGACCCTCCGAAAAAAAAACAAATCCGAAAGCCTCAATCACCCAAGTTGAAGCGCCTTAAAAACGGGCATTACCGAGTCATTCAACCATGGATTATCAATTTAAACGGCGATACTTGGCGGATCCAAGCAGGTTATCAATGCAATGGCATCACAGCTCCTAGTGCATTAAAAAAATCGTTAGGAGATGGTGTAAATGAACCCGCAACATGGGCCGCAATTTTTCACGACTGGTTATTTACCCAACCGAATATATCTCGTAAAAAAGCAGATCACTTATTTTATGAGTTAATGATTGTTTATGGAGTTCCGAAAAATAAAGCGAAGCTGATGCACGCTACCGTAACGGCCTATACCATTTCAAAAAGAATTTGGTAAATTCACCTAGCAAAGATTACTATGTCTAGGCCCATTCCCATTCCGAAGCGATCTCCTTGGGTCAATCAAGTCCTAGTCATCAGAGCATTGCTTCACCGAGAGGTCGCAACACGTTTCGGCGAGTATCGTTTGGGATTTTTCTGGATGCTCTTTGAACCGATTCTTGGAGTCATGATCGTTGGCGTCATGATTGGTTCACTTGGTGCGCGAGCTGTGCCAGAGATTCCTTATCCATTTTTCGTGCTCAATGGTATGTTGTTGATGGGTTTATTCACAGGTCCTCTCAGTGCAGGCGTGAATGCGATTGGTGCAAATCAAGGTCTTTTAGTATATCCGACTGTTCGCCCTCTCGATACATTCATTGCTCGATTTCTCTTTGAGTTATTAGAAGCCATTTTTTCATTTACCTTATTTTGTGTGATTAGTTCTTGGATTGGAGTTGATATATCACTTGCGAATCTTGATTTATTAGCGGCTTGCTATCTGTTGACATGGCTGACAGGTTGCGGCTTAGGCCTCACGTTTGGAGTCGCAGCCGCACACTTTAAAGAATCAGAAAAAATCGCGATGGTTTTACAGCGACCACTATTATTTATCTCAGCTGTGCTTTTTCCTCTCGCGGCGATGCCACCAAATCTTCAACAATACTTACTATATAATCCATTAGTGCATACGATTGAGCTCAGCCGAAAATCACTATTTCCCTATTATCATTCTGACGGCGTAAATCTGTTTTATCCTTTTATATTTTCTATTGTTATTCTCTCAATCGGCATGACTTTATTTCATATGAATCGTCAGTTTTTAACTCGCAACTCATGATAGAACTCAAAAATCTGACGAAATTCTATCCCGTCAAAAATGGCGTGCGTTATGTGTTACGAGATGTCTCGCTGACGATACCAACCCGGACAAACCTGGCAGTTCTCGGCCCAAATGGTGCCGGCAAATCCACTTTCTTGCGTCTCATCGGTGGTGCCGAGTCTGCGGATAGCGGAACTATTATTACAGACGAACAAATTTCATGGCCTCTCGGACTTGCATCGGGATTCCAAGGATCATTGACAGGACGCCAAAATGTGCTTTTTGTTTGCCGAATCAATGGCCTAAATCCTGATGAAAGTCGCTATGTCATTAAACAGGTGATGGCGTTTGCAGAGCTAGGCGAGTATTTTAATATGCCAGTGAATACTTACTCTTCGGGTATGAGAGCCCGCTTAGGATTTGGGATGTCGATGGCTTTTGAATTCGATGTTTATCTAATTGATGAGCTCACTTCCGTCGGAGACGTGTCGTTTCGAGAAAAAGCACAAATCGCATTTGGAAATATCCGTAAACGAGCCTCACTCATTTTTGTAACTCATAATTTAAAAACGATTAAGGACTCTTGCCAGTCGGCTCTATTTTTACGTGACGGACTTGCTAATTTTTATCCTGATATCGACGACGGACTTGATGCTTACGCCGAATACATCAAGCAACGGCGAAAAAATAAAATGCCTTCTTCCGATCCCAGCTCTGCTGCCGAAATACGAACTGCAGAACTAGAACGACGAGAAATCAGGCGTATCCGCAAAGCCAAAGCAGCAAATTCTTCCCAACGTAATCCTTCTTCAAGCCAATGAGTGCTTCCTATATCCATACAAAACGGAAAACCCGAGTTTCGAGATTGATTCTCAAATTTCTTTCCATTCTTTACCTACTTGCCCTTCTCGCAACTATTGGC
>JANORE010000459.1:0-4999 GCA_031415155.1 Akkermansiaceae bacterium
GGTTGGCGAACAACTCCGCTATGTCGCCGAAGTGGATGGCCGCTGGGTCGCCTTGCTGAGCTGGAGTGCTGCGGCCAACCACCTCAAGGATCGCGAACAATGGCTCGGCTGGAACATCTCCCAACGCCGCCGCCGCCTCGCCACCATCACCGCCCGCCACAGCTGACCCCGTGCAAAAATCCGCCATGCGACCCGCAAAGATAATGATTTTTGAGATTGAAGCCGCGCCCCGTCCGCCGTCATGTTCGAAGCTGTAACATGAAAATTACTTCCTTTCGTTCACTCGCGGCCGTGTTGATCATAGGACTTGGCGCGGAACCCGCCCTTGCCCAGAAGGCTGAAGTCCTCGATTACAAACCCCTTGAAGCGGCAATCAAAGCAAGCCTTCAGCCTGTCAGTAACGACAAAAAAATTCCAGTCATCGCCTGGGGGGCGGATGTCGCCACTCGGCTTGCGGCGCTGGACGGCACACTTCCGGGGATTGAACTCTATCGGGAGGACAATTTTCCCGTCCAAGTCAAAAACTGCCTCGGCGGCAGCTCACCGTATCTGCGCGGCACGCTCCCGATGATTCTTCAGGCGCGCAAAGCATTCCAATCCGCAGGCACCGATCTAGTGGTGATCTATCAGCTTTCATGGAGCAATGGCGGCGACTGCCTCGTCGTTCGCGACCGCATCAAATCTATCAAGGACATCAAGTCCGTAGCGGTCCAACTTTACGGACCCCACGAGCATCCGGCAATCAAGGTGATCCAAGACGCCGGCACGGATCCCGCAAAGGTGAAATTTCTCTATCTGCCGGAACTGGCAGCACCTCTGGATGGCGCCAAGGACAAAATCGTCTCACCACCGGAATTGTTCGAAGCTCGTGATGACATCGATGCAGTCTGGGTCATTTCTCCAGATGCCGCAGCACTCACTGGAGGCGACTTTGCGGTCAAGGGCGCGAAAATTCTTTTTACCTCGAAACAAGCCAGCCGCATCATCCCAGACGTGTATGCCGTGCGGAAGGATTACTTTGATGCGGACCGCGCGAAGGTCGAAACTTTCGTGCGAGGACTCTTGAAAGCCGAGGAATCACTCAAGGATCTCGTCAACGCCAAGACCAAGAAAGCGACGGACTACCGCAAGCTGATGGCATCCTCCGCCGCGCTGTTACTGGGTGATGAAAGTTTGATCGGGGACACAGAGGCGATGCTTTCCGAGGCGGAACTTGTGGGGCATTCCGGCAACGTCGCCTTTTTCACGGGCAAGGGAACTACGCGAAACATGAAAACTCTCACTGAGGAAATCCAAGTCGCCTTCGAAAAAGCCGGCCGCGGGATCGGGCGCTTTGAAATCCCCACCGCGAACTGGGATTGGTCCGCGCTCGCAGCCGGACTGAAATACACCGACAAGTCGAACGTGACGAAATCTGTTTTCAAATCCCCAGAGCAAGCCCAGCGGAAGATCGAGGAATTTCTTCTCAACAACCCAGAGTTGGACGAGCGTGACACCGCCCTCTTCGACTACACCGTTCCTTTCGGGGCGAACGAAGACACGTTCGATTCCTCAGATACCGCCCTGCAAGGCTACTTCGAGCAAGCGATGGGTATGGTCGATGCCTACGCCGGCACCACCATGATCATCGAGGCCCATGCCGACGGATACCTGCTGATGCGTCTTCGCGAAGCTTTGAAAAAAAATGACAAAGCCCTCCTCGATAAAGTCCAGGGCGTGCTAAAAATGGCCTCCGCCCCCACAGAGCAGACTGCCACCCTGCTAGAGCGTTCACTCAAAACAAAATCGGCTGAACGCGCGGAAGCACTTCGTGCCGCCTTCGTCAACTACTGCAAAAACAAGGGAATTGTGCTAGACGAAAACCGCATCGTCGCCGTCGGACGGGGAGCGACCGCACCCGTCTTTGAAAATGCCGACACTCCAAAAAAACGCGCCGAAAACCGCAGAGGCATGATGATCCTCGAACGGCTTGAAGTATTGGAAGTCGGCGACGACGTGAAGATTGATTTCTAATTTCCAACCCTCTCAAGCGCATGAAACATCGCCTAGTTGCCGCAAGCATCGTCTCGCTGGTTTTTCTCAGCTGTATCGGCTGCAATCAGAAGCCTCGATCCGTCGAGGTGGAAGCGGAGCAACTTGAAAGCACCGGAACGAACACCACTCCCGCTGCCACTCCGGCAGACCACGAACCGATCCGCAACACCTCACCTGAAGGATCTTCCATGGATCCGAGCTCAAACGCGATCATCGTCTTCGATGGCAGTGGCAGCATGGCGGGCGAACCCATCGAGCAGGCGAAGCGTGCCGTTGGTTCATTCGTAGCCCGCGCTCCGCAAGAACTGAACATCGGACTCGTCGTGTTTGATAACAGCCGCCCGGATGGCAAGGAAGTGCTGCCCCTCGGCCGCGGCGAAGATCAGCGCCAGATGCTGAAAGAGCAGATCATACAGATCAGAGCCGGCGGCGGCACACCGCTCGGCTCGGCCATTAAAATCGGGACCGACTCGCTGATTAAGCAGTTCCAAAAGCAGCTCCGCTACGGTGATATCAGGCTGATCGTAGTGACTGATGGCGCCGCAAGCGACATGGAGATTTTCAGCCGCAGCATTCAATACGCCCAAGAATACGATGTGCCGATCTACACCATCGGATTCCGCATCGCGAGTAGCCACCCGTTGCGGCAATTTTCTGAAGCCTACTTCACCGCCAATGATGAAGCTCAGTTGTTAAGCGCGATGGAGGAAACTCTCGCCGAGCTGGACGACAGCACTTCTCTGGATCTCTAGGATTTGTTCCTAAAACATGAATCAGTCTTCCAAGCTAGCTGTCCTCTTGTTCGTCTTTTGCGCCCTCGTTGCCGGCGCATGGTTCGCGATCAAACCGTTCTTCAAAAAGCAGCAGCAAGATACCGAGCGGGAAAAAGCGGAACAGTTCGAGCTAGGCATCACCGACGCGAAGGTGAAGTCCTCATTGAAAATCGCCGGAGACGGCTATCTAGGATATTTTTTCGCCTCCTCGAAGCAAATGGTAAAAGAGGCAGCCCGGCAGGGACTCGGGGTCCAATGGATCGATGATGGCGGCGCGATCTCTCAGCGCGTTTCGAAGCTGAAAAGTGGCGAATACGACATCATCGCGATCCCCGCTGCGGAATACTTACTGCATGGCCGCAAGGCTGGCTTCCCCGGTGTGATCGTCGCAGGAATAGCCCGCTCTAACGGCGGCGATGGAATCGTCGCGCTCAAGGACAAGCTCACTCACAACGACGTGGCGGATCTTAACAAAGGCTCCCTCGTGTGGGTCTACACTGGAGAAAGCCCAAGCGAATTTCTGGTCGATATCACCGTCAAGGATCTGGATTTTTTCGAGCTGCGTGCGGCGGATGATGCGGCACCCGGGAGGCGCGGTAGTTGGCGCAAGCCAGTCGCATCCGCTGCGGAAGTTTACACCCGTGCCATGAATGGCCAAGGCGACGTCTTCGTCATGTGGGAACCCGACCTTTCCCGTTCGCTCAAGAAAAATCCAAATCTAATCTACGTCTGGGGTTCCGATAAATTTTCCGGCTACATCGTGGACTACTTTGTCGTAAACAAGCAGACACTCGCCAATCGCGAAGAAGAGGTGCTGAACTATTTCAAAGCCTATTTCCGTTCACTCGACCACTACCGCAGAAATGCAGCGGAACGCACAACCGACATGGCGCGCTGGGCGGATCTGGACCGAGAGACTGTAGAGACGATCCTCAAAGAGCAAAAAATCGACTGGTTAGATCTCTTCGATAACTGCCAACTTCAATTCGGAATCGCCACCAAAGACTCAGATGTCAAAGCCCAAGAGGGCGTGATCGACACCATCCTTTCCTGTGCGGATGTCTTGATCGATACCGGGCGCATCGCCGCCACAGATATCAATGATCCATACCGTCTCGTAAATTCAAGCGTGCTCGAAGCCTTGAAAAACACTGCGCCCCGGGAACTCGGGCAAAGCGAACAAGGCGGAATTGATTTCGAGCCACTTGACGAGCCAGCTTGGGAAAAACTGCGCGAAGTAGCGAAGCTGCAAGTCAGGCCCATTCGTTTCGGAAATCAGACCGACTTCGAAGTCGGCGCAGGGGAAGAGACCGACAAGCTTGCCAAGCTGCTCTCCGTGAATTACCCGAACTACCGCGTCATCATCCGCGGCCACACCGGCGCTGAAGATAGTGAGGAAAATCGCGAACTTTCCGCTCTCCGCGCAGAGGTCGTGATGAAGCGCCTCGTCCTTGTCCACGGTTTTGACGAAGATCGTCTCCACCGACAAGGCATGGGGTCTTCCCAACCGCCCGCGCTCCGTCCCGGCGAGAATCCGCGTTCCAGAGCCTACCGCAGCAGAGTCCCTCGCGTAGAAGCGATCCTCGTCGAGCGCGGTGGCCTTTAGTTTTACTTTTCCCAATCGTGAGCCAAAGCGGTAAAAAATCGGAAGTCAGCCTCACAAGCCTGACGGACGAAGACGCCATTTTTAAGGCCGTCCGCAACAAGTGCATCCAGTCGCCACTCACCGTCTTGCCCCTCGCTCTGGCAGGAGGAATCCTGCTTCTCACTGCCTCGTTCGGCTTTGGCTTCGGGGGCGTGTTCGCCGCTTTTGTGCTCGCGATCACCGGCGCGGCAGCCTTCGTTTATAATCTCTGGATCCGTGGGGAAAAGTTCACTCGCGAGCACATCCAGTCCATGATGCAACAGCTCAAGGAAGACAGGCATAGTGCTCTAGCAGAAGTCGCGACGATGTGTCGTGAAATAGGATTTAACGAGGGGGCCAAAGAAGCTACCGAGCTTTCAGAAGCCTATTCCAAATACACCACTTTCCTGGAATCACGCGCTGGATCGAAGCTCGGCACCGCAGTGGGTGAGCGCCTAAGCCTCGCAGAAAGTGCCCGCCAAGCCGGGGTCGGGCACCTCCGCCAAGCCGCCGAGATTCACGTCACACTCGGCAGTATCCACATCGAGTCACTCCACGCCGAGCTGAA
>JANORE010000460.1:0-3347 GCA_031415155.1 Akkermansiaceae bacterium
CTACCTTTGCAATTCAGATCGGAGGAGTTAGGCTCCTTGATTCTTGGACACCTAGTAGTAATTCTTTAATTCGTAAGCTTTCTCTCATCGGAACTGGTGCCCCGATCAATATCCTAATTTCCGACGTCTTCGGTAGTCCACCGAATGCCGCAGGTGAAATCCCGTTTGGCGACGAAGTTTTCCTAAAAGCCCAGGGGATTCAACCGATCTCGCAGGGTGGAAATACCACGCTTAAGCTCACTCCCGGTGAGTCTACGATCCTCACCTATCGCTGGAAATAAGCCAATTAAGATTTTTAATTCATACCGTTCATTACACACAATTCTTTTTCAAATGCGTTCCTTCATTGCTCTTATTCTCACTGCGACTTTTGCTCACGCGGCAAAAGAATCGGACTTCTACCTCCGCGAACTGATTCCTCTTCCACCGGGTGAAGTAATGGAAATCGGTTCCATCGCGCTGATGCCCAAACAAGAAATCGCGGTTGCCACCCGCCGGGGTGATGTCTGGATCTGCTCCGGTGCCTACGGTTCCGACCTTACCAAGGTCACTTGGAGAAAATTTGCCCAAAATCTCCACGAACCACTCGGCATGTATTGGAAAGATGGATGGCTCTATCTCACTCAGCGTCCCGAGTTTTCCCGTATTTCTGATAGCACAGGCAGTGGTGTTGCCGATACTTTTGAAACCATCTGCTCAGATTGGGGCATCAATGGAAACTATCACGAATACGCCTTCGGTAGCACGCCGGATAAAAATGGCGATGTCTGGATCACTCTTTGCCTCACCGGTTCTGGAGGTGCCGAATCTGATTGGCGCGGCTGGTGCGTGCGCGTCACTCCCGAAGGAAAAATGATCCCGACTTGCTCTGGTATCCGCTCACCCGGCGGCATCGGACTCAATCACCTCGGCGACGCATTTTATACAGACAACCAAGGACTTTGGAACGGCTCATCGTCACTCAAGTGGCTCAAACCAGGATCTTTCCAAGGAAATCCGACAGGCAATAAATACCATAAACTCGCCAATCTTCCCGCGCCACCCGAGCCCGCAGATCCATCTCGCGTTCTTGAAGAACGCTTGAAAAACCCCAATTTCATTCCGCCTGCTGTCATTTTCCCACACGGTAAAGTCGGTCAATCTCCCACGGGAATCGCCTGCGACACCAGTGGTGGAAAATTCGGCCCATGGGAGAACCAACTTTACGTCGGTGAGCAGACTCACTCACAAATCCAGCGAGTTTTTCTCGAACAAATCAACGGCATCTATCAAGGGGCTGTTTTTAAAATGATCGAGGGCTTCGAAGCCGGACTCATCCCTGTCCGCTATGATCCAGAGGCAGGAATCATTTTCGCGGGCGGCTCCAATCGCGGTTGGGCATCTCGTGGTAGCAAGCCTTTCAGCTTTGAACGAGTCAAATGGACGGGTAAAACTCCTTTTGAAATTCTTACCATGAAGGCGAATTCTGATGGCTTCACCTTGAATTTCACAGAAGCTGTCGATCCAACTACGGCTGGAAATCCGGCGAGCTACTCGATGAGTGCTTGGACTTATATCCTCCAACACACCTACGGCAGCCCGGAAGTGGACCAGGCGACGCCGAAAATCACCAAAGCTACCGTTTCCTCTGACAAAAAATCAGTTCGGTTAGTGATTGATGGCTTAGTGCGTGGCCATGTTCACCACTTGGACTCGAAGGATCTTAAATCCGCTAAAGGCGAAACGCTGCTGCATTCAGATGCTTACTACACCCTAAATGAAATCCCTAAGTAAGTCAGGGCAGGACGTGTAGAAACGGCAACCGCAGGAGTCTTGGCCTCAAGTCTCATGGGACTGGCGGCTTCGAGGATGAAAATCCGGACCCCATCGAACAGTTGATCTTCCCTGCGGTGTGGCTTCGTATTTCTATTTTTACACAGGGGGGACTTGAACTCTATTGAGACTGCGCCCATGCTAAACATGCACAAAACAATAGCAATAATGGCGGATAACCGTCCCTCGTTCTCGTGACTTTGGAAGTCCACTTTCTACTGTGCCACACCTTTGATATAGCGAAAAAAATGAAGCGATCCATTTACCACGTTTATTTAGTTCTGATCATGTGCATCACGGTATGTGCAGGCCAAACATTTAAGCCGGAATTTTATGCATTCTCCAACGGAATGCCCAAGATGTCGTATGACGACGAGGCGAAAATACTCAAAGAGCTTGGATACGATGGTATCAGCCAGATTTATGGTGGTGGAGACCAGTTGTTGCAGCGCGTCACCACATACAAGAAGCATGGTTTAAAGGTATTGAGTATCTATCTTGAAGCGAAGGAAACCCCGATTTCCGCCAATCTCGTCAAGGATCTGGCCAATGGCGGCATGATTGAGTTAACAGTCAAGGAGCTTACTCCAAAGATGATTGAGTCGATCCGCCAGACCGCGGAGATGGCGTCGCAGATGAATATTCGCGTGGCACTCTATCCCCATGATGGTTACGCCTTGTCAACGATGCCGCAGGCGATTGACCTAGTTGGGAAAGTCAACCATTCGAATCTCGGGATTATGTTCAATCTCTGCCACTTTCTGAAGAATGAGAAAGCAGAAGATCTAGAGAGCGTTCTCGAGAAATCCGGCTCACACCTTTTCTCCGTCAGTATTTGCGGCGCCGATTTGGATGGGAAGAACTGGGATACACTGATTCAAACGCTCGACAAAGGGACTTTCCCGCAGAAGCGTCTCTTCGCCTCACTCAAGAAATTGAATTTCAAAGGCCCCGTCGGTCTACAGTGTTTCTCTTTAAAAGGCGATAAACATTCCAATCTGAAGAAATCTTTTAAGGCATGGGAAACGATTTTGACTGAACTTCAATAAGCGACCCATAAAAACAGCGACGGATGAAAGACATGCCTGTGGCGAGTTGACATCACGGTGTTAGCCCTGAAATCGGAGCTTGTTGTCTTCAACGCCGTCATCCATTCGCATCAAACTAGGAGCTCTGTAAGCTATCAATTCAATGAGTTACCCTAAAAAGGAAAATGGGTTTAGCCGCAAAAAAGCACAAGATACACAAAAAGAAAGAGTTTGAGAGATTGTAATCGTCAGCGTGACTCACCTCAAAAGTGAAGCCGGAAATCAATAAATCCATTTCTATAACTCTCTAGAAATCTGTGTAATCCGTGTAATCTGTGGTTAAAAAATATTTTCCTATTTTCCTTTCTAGCAGCCTGTCGGATTTGAAGAAATTCAAAAACTAACGTCTATATGCGGACAGCGATGGGTTATCTCATACCAGATGCTGTGGTCGCCGTGGCGGCAGGCTCGGGAATAATCAAACTAATGTTTGAATGCATCTCTAAC
>JANORE010000461.1:0-6558 GCA_031415155.1 Akkermansiaceae bacterium
TGCATTTCTGGCGTTGAGGTGGAGGTAGATTAGAGAAGGAATCTCGAACGAGTAGTAAGTGCCGTCTCTCCACGGTGCGTCGCCGAAGCCGGAAGCATGGGTGCCCATGCACGAGCGGGCATCGACCATGAAGTCGATGGCGGGCTTCACCATTTTTTCCTCAATCAAATCTTGCTGGATGAGAAATGGATACGAGGAGACCGGAAGGAAACCCGGGGCGGTGTAGGAGATGACGTACGGGCCGGCAGATGGCGGTTGAAACGCCGAGAAATCACCCAGCTTGCCGGTGATCGTGCCTTGGAACAACACCATCGAGGGCGCGGCTTGGCTGGCGATGAGAAAGGTCTGACCGTCCGCTGCAAGGGGTGCGGTGAAACGCTTGGGCGCGGCGCCATGGTAACCGATCTGATTGAGCGAGACGAGGGAGCCCGCTGGCGGCGTCCCCGGTGGCAGCACAGGCAGCTCATCGGTCATGTTGACATTGTCGAAGCGGATCGAGTCATTGACCGAGCCGAAGGCGAGGTAGCCATTCGAAGAGCCGAAGGTGAAACTCGGCACGGTGAGAGTGAACTTATCGCTGGTGAAATCTCTGACGGTGATGCTAAAGCTGCCTGTCGTCCCGCTAGATGGCGCCCAAGTCACCGTGGCGCGATACCATGTGTCGTCCAGAAGCAGGACGTTGTTTGTGGTGAGCTCGCCCAAGCGGTCGTTCTCGACCGTCCGGTCTCGCCCGAAGCCGTTGCTGATGGAATTGACGATCCCCACCGCACTGGCTTCCGCAAATTTCACCGAGAGAAGCTCATTCGCCACGCCCGTTCCAAGCGTCGTCTTGGTGAATCCCGAGGCGACGTTTCCTAACAGGAAGATCACGTCATCGAAGTCCCCCTCATGTAGGATTCGGAAGTCGAATGTGCCGTAGACGGGTGAATTCAGGGGAAACACCGTATTGCTCACCAGATAGCCGCCCTGCAAGTTTGCATCGACAAAAGCCGTGGAAGCAATCTGCCCCCCCAAGCCAGCGGCACCGCCCGTGCCACTGCTGCCTTGAGCGGTCGGGCTGGTCACGAAGCTTGGGCTGCCAGTCTTGTTCACGAGGGTCCAGCCCGGCGGCGGAACATTGCTTCCTGCGGTGGAGCTCTCGAAGTTCTGAGTCAGGGTGACTTGGCCATCCAATAGACTGCTTGAAAAACAGACCATGAACGCGATGCGGATGGGATGGGTGTGGGTGAGTTTCAGAATCATAAGAATGCGTGGGGTGCAGAGAAAAGAGACGAGCGATCTGCCGCCGGTGGTGAGCCGGGCTTCTCGTCACGGTTAGGGTTTGCCGCTTTGATACAGCGTTGAGATTTCCTCAGGGCCGAGTGCGCGGCGCAAGATAGTGAGCGAGTCGAGCCGCCCCACGAAATTTCGCACGAGGTGTTCCGGTGCCTGCCGCTGAAACCATTGATTCGTCGCATCCTTGCCGTTGGCGGCTCCCCAGTTGGCGAACTCGACATTTCCAAGCACGGCGGGAAGACGATGCTGAAACTCGCCTGAGCCGATATGGCGGCCATCGCAGTAATGATTGACCCTTCCAGAGGCGGAATCGTAGGTGGTGACGAGGAAAACCCAGCGACCGTAGTCCATGCGGGTGATGGCTGGGCCGCTGACCGGGCCGTCCCAGCCTTCTAGGATGAGAGTGGAGTCCAAGTCATTTAGCATCGTGAAGCGGATTTCCCCACCGCGCTCAATGGCCCAGTGGACGGAGCCAGCGGCGTATTCCGTGGGGAGCAGCAGTGAGTTGTAGTCGTTTGGCAAGGAGTCCACCCGCACCCAAACCATCAGGGTGAGGGCGGGATGCGCACCCGGCACGGAGAAACGGAGACGGTCACTAAGGCCGCGAAACTCAACGGCCCGCTTGCCAGGCCAGCGCCCGGCGGTCCTTGCCGCCCCCACGAGCTGACCGTGGGATGTGCGCTCTGCCGCAGGCAGGCCGCTCTTCACCATGCGCTGCCAATCGGGATCACCATCGAAATTAAAACAAGCCAGCGCGTCTGGATCGCTGGCCATCGACGAGGCCATCGCGTTCCATTCCGCGAGGCGGGCGCTGCCAACTTCCGAGGCTTGGCGCGCGAAATCTTCGCCCATTGGAAAGTCTGCGACACGCAACGGCACCTTTTGAAATAGGGTGTTTTCCAGCTTCACCGCTTGGTTCACCTCCAGCTTGCGAGGCAATCTATCCGTGGAACTGGTGAGGGACACAGAGCCCTCGAAGACATGGACCTCAGGGGCTTTACCCGAGCTCACTTCCAGGCCAAACGCGGTGCCCAGATCCTCGACTTCCAGCTCGGGCGCATCCAAGCGAAAGCCATGGGCAGGCTCCGGCACATGGGCACTCGCCCGCCCGTTCTGGAGAAATGCGGAGTTTCCTGTGTCCAAGCGCAATTCTGCAGGCCCCTGAACCGTCAACAAGGCACCGCTCAGAAACTCCACCTGCACCGTGCCCTGCTTGAAGCGCAACCAGCCTGCGCCGAGGGTTTCTCCCGTACTGCGCGCCTGCTCACCACCTTGCCACTCCACAGACACTGCGCGTTTCAAAACCGCCACCGGCTCGCTAGTCGCCCTGGGTTGCGAGACTTCACCGTCCACCAAATGCACCGCCACTTTTTGCCGAGCGACCGGGGATTTCCCGACCTGATGCCAGATCCCAATCGCGGTGAGCGCCACGGCTGCTGCCACTGCCCACCCATGTTTCGCGGAAAAACGTCTGGTTCTCGCCGGGAAGGAAACGATGGCCTCCGCATGGTCACGCAAGGAATCATCTGCCGCCAGCGTCGCGTGAATCTCGGCAAGCTCCAGATAGCGGATGCACACCGCCGTATTTCCCTCGATCTGCGCCGACAACTCAGCGCACTCCTCCGACCCGGTGAGACCGTCGAGGTGACGACCGATCAGTCGGTCGGTATCTTCAGCGGAGGAAGGATTCATGATGCGTTTGCCATGCGGCGGGTGATGCAATCGAACAGACTGCGGCGCAGACGTTGGATGGATTTATAAACGGCTTCCGCAGATTTACCAAAGGCGTCTGCCAGCGAATCCGCGCTTTTCTCTTCAAAATAGTAGCCCTCGATGAGTCCGCGCGCAGGTGAGGGCAGCTCTCCGAGGCAGACTCTCAAGGCTGTACTCTGTATTTCCGCCAAGCCCTCGCGGTCTTCTGCCGCGATCAGCAAGGCCTCCGCAGCCTTCTCGGTGAGCTTGCACCGCCGGTCCACCGATCGAAAGAATCGCCGGACGTGGATCCGTGCGTAGCCCAGTGCCCAGTTCAAGAACGGACGCTCAGGATCATATTGACCGAAGTGCTCCCAAAGCGCGATGGCCGTGTCCTGCACAATGTCACGCGCGTCATTGCGCTGCGGCACGAGAACCATCACCGCACGCAGGATCTGCGGCTCGTTTTCGAGAAACAAGCGCATGAAACGCTCATGGGCGGAGGACTGGACTGAGGCTGTCACTACATCTAGTTCACACGATGAAGTGAATTTGGACAAAAAAAACGTCACGAAAACTTTTCTGGAGTGAATGGTGCCTCGGCCCGATTTTTTGGACGCCGTGCTCTTTCGTATCGCTGAAGCGCAGGCTCAGTTCCGGGTCGTGACGCGGAAAGTGACCTTTTCCTTGCCTACGCTGAGTTCGGCTGTGGCCTCGTCGCCTACGGTGGAGGAGGATTTTACCCGGACGAAAATCGCATCTCCGCCGCACGCATCGCCTGGCTTGTTGGTCCACGGTGTGGTGTAGATGCGGTATTCGCCGCCAGTGATCGAGATCGATGCCGATTGGTCGAGCATGATGGGGTTTGACTCGATCCAAGTGTCTGCCTCGACGTTTTGTCTGGGCACGAATGCGAGCACTTGCGCCTTGGTCACGGTTCCTGAGCCGCCACTAGGAGTCAGTGGTTTGTTCGCGGGCTTCTTGGCGGGAAGATGGATAGGCATGTCCCCACTTGCATCGACTGGCCGAGTGCGGACGGTGGCACTCGCGGAGGTGAGACCATCTGCGGTAGCGATGATCTGGATCTCACCAGAAACAAACGATGATTGAGCGAGGATGATCATTTTTCCAGCGCGGAGTTTCACGGGGTTCTCGCCGATGAGTTGGCCTTCGCCGGAGATTTTGAATGAAACATCGTGGGTACAACTTGGAACCTCTGTGCCATTTTCATCGAGTGCGCTTACGATGATGCGACTGAGGTCTGCTCCGTCTGCGGTGATTTCGGCGCGGTCGGCTTCGAGGATGAGCTTGGTAGGGCTGCCGGGTTTTCTCCAGACTTGCGAGGTGACTACTTTTCCATCGACGAGGCCTTCTGCTTTGAGGGCGCTGGCTTGAGGCGAGACCTTGAAATGGAAGGGCGGGTGGTTCAGCGCGTAGCCGGTGTCTGGCTTGCGCGTTTCTGGCTGGGGATTTGAGCCGCCGGTGTGTTGGAGCAGGCGGACTTCATCGCAGTTGCTCACCACGCAAACATCGGTGTCGGTGATGCGGATGATGTAGGCCATCGGCTTGGTGGTCATCTCGGACTGGTGCCACCAAAAGGGAAATTTAGGGATGCGAAAGAGATCGTGCACGCCATGGCGAGCGATGCTTGCGGTGGCGTTGTGATAGGTGTTGTAGTCATACATGCACCAGGTCGCGAGGCCGACATTACTCGGGTTCTTGTAGGCCGCATCGGTCATTTCCCAGTGGCGGCGAGTGAGGTCGTATTCGCGGTTTTCGGTGAGTTGGGCACCTAACCAGCTTTGATCTGCTTTGCCGGGTTTTCCTCTGGCACCGCGCTCGGTGTCGAAGGTGTGGCCGGTGTGCTCAATGGTGAGAGCACCGTTTCCTGAGATCTGCGGGTGGTTGAAATCCATCGGGCACGGCACGGTGTCCATACCACGGGCACGAGTGGGATCCTCCTCGATAGCAGCGGCGATGAGGTCTGGGTGGCCGTTGCTGTGATTGAGGCATGCGTTCCAAATGATGAGCGACGGACGATTGCGGTCGCGGCGGATCATGGCGCGGAAGGATTCGACGAGATTTCCCATCCACTCAGGGCTGCCGGCATCCATCCAGGTGGGGCCTTCTTCGAGCGCCATCATGCCCAGCTCGTCGAGGTCATCGAGAAAATCGGGGTCGTGCGGGTAGTGTGAGCAACGCACCCAGTTGCAGCCCATTTCCTTGAGTTGTTCGGCATCGCGGCGGTGGAGTCCGTTCGGAACGGCATTCCCGATGAAAGGCCATGTTTGATGCCGATTCGAGCCGACTAACTTGAGGTGCTTGCCGTTGAGAAATAAGCCTTTGTCCTTGGTCCACTCGACCCAGCGGAATCCGATGGGCGTGGTGATGCGATCGACCTCGACACCATCTTTTTTGACAATGCTTTGCACCTTGTAGAGATACGGGCTGTCCGGCGACCAGAGATTGGGTTTCGAAATGGCCTTGCTCGTTTGTTTGAAGCTGTGACCACTGCCGGGTGGGAGGGTTTGGGTGTCGGTCATGGAAACGACGAGCTTGCCTTCGCGATCACTGATTTCGGTGATAAGCGTGGCAACTTCTGATTTGTCCGAGGCATTGCGGACGTGCGTTTCCGCGAGCACGACTGCGCTGGTTTCGGAAATCTTGGGAAAAGTCAGCCGGATGCCCGCCTGTTTATCCTCCCACGGGAAAGTGATGTGGAGCGGATCGGTAACGACCAAGTGGACATCTCGGTAGAGCCCGCCGAAGAGGATAAAGTCCATCTTCTTGCCATCCGGGGGAATACTCGGATTTTCAGTATTGTCGACGCGAACGGCAAGTTGGTTGGTGCCGGGCTTAAGCTTGTCGGTGATGTCGAAGTGAAAAGAGTTGTAGCCGCTGATGGCATATTCACCTGCGGGTGAGCCATTGACCCATAACTTGGTGGTCTGCATCGCCCCTTGGAATTCGATAAAGACTTTTCTCCCGCTCCATGCAGCCGGGACCTCGATGGCCCGACGATACCATCCGATTCGGCGACCACGTTCTTCGTATCCACTGAGGTCCGCAGGAAAAACCTCGTGGGTGTGAGGTAGAGATACAATGTCCCAGGACTGATCGTCGTAAGCGGGCTCAACTGCGACTTCCTGCGGCTCGCCGAGATGGAATCTCCAGACGGGGTTGATATTGATCCGGGCGCGGGTCTCCGCAGCGTTGGAGAAACTGGTGATGAGTATTGTGAATAATATGGATAGTATTTTCATAAGAAAAGGTATCGCCGCCGACCTTGGCTGTAATCCTTTATTGGAGTTGTCATGATGGCGGCAAAGCAGGTCATTCTGTGGATTTGAAACGAATGGATGCCCCTTCCAGTCCCGCGCCGGAAACTGCGAGCGCAAGCTCCCCCGCCTCGCCGGTGGATTGCACCAGCACGACGAGTTTTCCGCTGAAGAGCTTCATGGTAGGAAAGTGAAAAATCTCCAGCGAGGTGGCATCACCGTTGCACGCCGCGCGGTAAGTCCCCTTGCCGCTCACATTGAATTTCAATTGGTCAGTCGCTGTGGGACACGGGACGCCATTTTTGTCGACCAC
>JANORE010000462.1:0-4715 GCA_031415155.1 Akkermansiaceae bacterium
AGGGAATCTGCCGTTCCGAATTGCGTCAATGGCGACGCAGGCAATAGTGGTCTTTCGCCGCGGGCTCAGCGTATTTACGGGTTGATTCAGCGGAAAACTACAAAACAAAAAAAAGGGGGCGTTTCGTGCGTATAGTCATAGATCTTCAAGCCGCGCAATCATCTGGCTCTCGTAATCGAGGCATTGGCCGCTATTCTTTGTCGTTGGCTTCTGCAATGGTAAAAGCGCGGGGGGAGCATGAGATCATAATCGTGTTGAGTGGACAGTTTCCGGATTCGATCAGTCCGATCCGTGAGTATTTCAAGGGGATCTTGCCGGACGAAAATATTCGCGTATGGGGTGTGCTCGCGGATGTGTCGTTTCTGAATTCCAGCCATGCCACTCGGCGGGAGGCGATGGAGTTTGTACGGGAGGCTTTTTTGTTCAGTCTCAGGCCGGATATTGTTCATGTCGCAAGTCTTTTTGAGGGACATGGAGATGATGTGATCACCAGTATTGGACGGTTTACCCAAGAAATTCCGACCGCGGTGACGCTTTACGACCTGATACCTCTTATTCATCGGAAGCAATACTTGGGGAATCCCATTGACGCTGCTTGGTATGATGGGAAACTGAAATATCTTCGCCAAGCGCACCTGTTATTGTCCATTTCTGAATCTTCGCGTGGAGAAGGGATTGAACACCTTGATTTTGCCCCCGAGAACATCGTTAATATTTCGACCGATGCCGATGCTCATTTTTCCCCGATGGTGATGACAGAGGGGATGGTATGCGAAATCAAAAGGAGGTATGGGCTGGGGCGGCCTTTCATCATGTATACGGGAGGTATTGACAGGCGCAAGAACATCGAAGGACTGATCCGAGCCTTTGCCTTGTTGCCTATCGGTATTCGGGACAGCCACCAGTTGGCTATCGTATGTTCCGTGCGGTCGGTGAATAGCACGAGGCTGGAGGCGCTGGCCGCCGAAGCGGGTCTGAAACCAGGAGATATGGTGTTGACGGGCTTCGTCCCAGAAGAGGATTTGATGTGCCTTTATAGTCTGTGCACTCTTTTTGTGTTCCCTTCATGGCACGAGGGATTCGGGCTTCCCATCTTAGAAGCAATGCGATGCGGGGCACCTGCCATCGGGGCGAATACTTCCAGTATTCCAGAGGTGATCGGGTGGGCTGAGGCGTTGTTTGATCCTCACTCGGATGCAGCCATCGCCAAGGCGATTGAACGAGGTCTTTTGGATAAAGAGTATCGCGCCGAATTGTTGCGTCGCGAGAGCATTCAAGCCAAGCAATTTTCTTGGGAGGAAAGCGCTCGACGGGCGATTTCTGCCTTTGAAAAACTGCATGGAAATGCACCAAAAAAAGACACCCAACAGTCCGTTCGACGCCCTAAGTTGGCTTATGTATCTCCCCTTCCTCCTGAGCGATCCGGGATTTCAGATTACAGCGCAGAACTCCTACCCCATCTATCGCGGTATTACAATATTGAGGTCGTCGTTGCCCAAGAGGCAGTCTCAAATTCTTGGGTCACGAAGAATTGCATGGTGCGATCAACGAAGTGGTTCATGGAGAATGAGGATCATTACGACCGTATTATTTATCATTTTGGCAATTCTGAGTTTCATCAACACATGTTCGAGATGCTCGAAAAGGTTCCCGGGATCGTGGTTCTGCATGATTTCTTTCTTTCAGGAATCATCGAGTATATGGAGCAGAGGGGCATTTCCCCTGGATGTTGGCAAAGAGAACTTTTAGCTGCTCATGGCAGCAAAGCTGTTAGCGAATGGGCGCAAGCCAAAAACAACTCTGATATCATTTCGAAATATCCATGTAGCTTGAGCGTAGTTGAGAATAGTCTTGGCGTCATTGTTCACTCACAGTACTCAAAGAAACTGGCTGCGAAGTGGTATGGTGGCGGGGCAGATTGGGTGGTGATTCCACTTGTGCGTGAGGCTCACTCGACAGCAAGTAAAGAAGCGGTCAGGAAGAAACTCGGGATCGGAGAACGAGATTTCTTGATTTGTACTTTCGGGATGATGCATCCCACAAAACTTAATCATCGTCTTTTGGAGGCGTGGCTTAAATCTAATTTGGCATGTGACAGTACATGCCACTTGGTTTTCGTTGGCGAAAAGCAACGGGGAGCATACGGAGCGGAATTAGCTAAAAAAATTCAATCCTCGGCAGCGAGAGACAGAATCAAAATCACTGGTTGGGTTAGTATGGAGGATTTCAGGGATTATCTTGCGGCCGCTGATATAGGCGTCCAGTTACGCACAGAGTCGCGCGGAGAGACATCTGCTGCAGTTCTTGATTGTATGAATTACGGATTAGCAACCATTGTTAATGCCAATGGAAGCATGGCTGACTTGAGTGATGCGGCTGTCTGGAAAATGCCTGAAGAATTTTCTGATGACCAATTGGTTGAGGCATTGGAAACCCTTTGGAAAGACAGTTCTCAGAGGAATCGTCTTACATTGGCAGGGCAAGACGAAGTCCGCCAGAATCACAATCCAGAGAAGTGCGCCAAACAATACAGCGTGGCAATCGAGGAGTTTTATCGAAAATCAGAATATGGGCTTAACGGCTTGATTGCGGTGTTGTCGGAGCATAATTGGCTTAATGCAGCGTCTTCCGAGGAGAAAATCAAACTTGCCCAAATTCTTTCACAAAATCATCCTACTACTGTTGGTCCAAGCGAGTATGGACTGGATGGAACGGAATAAGGTCGGCAAAGCCCCTCAACCCAAAGAGATGCCCTATGAGGTGTGAGGTGGCCCCAAAAATCCGATCACGCAATGGCTAAACTAAGCTATGGTGAGGAGGCGTGGCGGATTTCCGGGGGCACCACATTGTTCGGACTTTTTGGAGCGCCAGTCCAATTCTACAGCCAACTGGCCGATTTTAGCGTGGAGTTGGACGCGTTCGCGTTCGAAATACTCGGTTTCGATCTTGCGCCGCCACCGAGGTTAAAGACGCTGGCGGCCCCTTGGGTCATCGTCTTTTTCCACTCGGAAACCTGCACCGGGTGGATGTCGAATTCCTTGGAAATCTGCTGGATGGTTTTGATGCCCTTGAGTGCTTCAAGTGCCACGCGGGCCTTGAATTCGGGATCGTGTCTTCTGTGTTTTGCTTTCATTTTGTGTGTGTTTGATACGGTTTAAATGCCATCCCCACACACCACGGTCATCGCTTAAACACTGGCCCGATTTTCCGGGGCCACCTCAATAGAAATGTTCGGCGAAGCCAAAAATACATCCCAATCGCTACACCTATTAGCAAATGTTTTATAATTTTCATTATTAATATGTTAATACATCTATTTTTAGATTTGTTTATAATTATGAAGAGATTCTTACTCAAAAACTAGTGGTTAATAATTTTTTGGTAAATTTGAGAGTGTTGTTCAGCACAAGCATTCCAAGTAAATTCTTTTGATTGGTTAATTCCATTCATGCTAAGTGTAGTTTGCAACTGTGTATTTTTTGCTATATTTAATATTGCAGCAGACCAGTCATCCTCACACAAAGGATCGAGTAAGATCCCAGCATTTCCCATGACTTCGGGGATTGATGTCTTATTTGATGCAATCACCGGAGCACCGCATTGCATTGCTTCTAGGGGTGGTAAGCCAAATCCTTCCGATAAAGATGGGAATAAAAACGCCACGGCACCTGAATAAAGCGGAGATAAATCTTGATCATCTAAGTAGCCAGTTAGAAAGACTCTTCCTATCAAACCTTCTTGCTCGATCAACATTTCAACCTCCTCTTTGATCGTTCGTAGAATGTTACCTACAAGAACAAGATTGCACTCAAAGTTCTTTTGCTGACGGCAGATTTCTCCAAAAATTTGGATAAGCATTTGCATGTTTTTCCTAGGATCCATAGTGCTGAGGCACAAAAAATAGGGTGCGTCTCCTAAGCCAAGTAATAATTTCGTGGATTTTATGAGATCTTGGTTATCGCATGGGAAAAATATTTCAGGATTCGCCGCCCACTTTGCTACGAAAATACGAGCAGGATCGATATGAAGATATTGAGTTGCCTCCTCTTTGACATAATCGGAGATACATATTACAGCATCCTCCGGATTCAAACTATCCAGAACACGGCGAAACATGGATGCCCACTTGCGCTCAGATTCAGACATTGATTGATCAAAAGGAATAAAATCATGCACCGTCATCACACGATGAAAACCTTTGCGTTTGTAATTTTTTATGTACTCAGGAATATAATAACGGCTGGGTTGATGAAATAGATCAATACCATCCAAACAAATTCTCGAACTTTCACGTTGGATTTTCTTGTAATTAAAGAAATCGGCTTGCCTCGAAATCAATTGGCCACCCAAGCGCCGACCCACATGATTGCTTTTCTTAAGTCTCCATGCATAAGCTTTTGAGTTTTCTATAAATTGATTAATGTAATTTTCAAAAGTATTACATATAGGTAAGCGCATATCTAGATGGCTTAAATCTCTACCGCGAATTTCCACATAAGATTCTATGCCCGACCAGCATTCTGTTGAACTAAGTTCTAACTGAATTTTAGGATGAAGATGATTGAGTAATTCTTCAATCACACGATACATTCCTCTTTTCTTCTTGCCGCCTGCTGCTTGATGAAAAAAAGAAAGCATAGATACATCATAAAGTATATTCATGTTAGCAAATTAAATATGGGGTGGCTCCAAAAATCTGACCGTTTTTAGACAAA
>JANORE010000463.1:0-6107 GCA_031415155.1 Akkermansiaceae bacterium
TGGAGTTTCGTGTCGTCTTCGCCATGCGATCCTCATCCACGCTGAGTGGTGCTTTCAGCTTCATCGTGCAGCAAGAAGCGTGGCCTTACGGGAGTGTTTCAGCGTCGCTCGTGATTCCTGATATGCCGACGACTGGCCTCATCCCGAATGATGAAATCGGCCAAGCCAGGTTCATCCCCTCATCGGCGAGTCCGGTTTCCGTGTTGGGCTACAATTATGACGCTACGCAAACCAATCTCGGTCCTGAGCCGACCATCACAGGGCATCGCACGCTGTGGTATCGCTGGATAGCGCCGCAACGAGGGATCGCCGTCATAGCCACTCCGGCTTCGCCAGTGCTGCCGTATCGTAACAATCTTTCCGTTTTCCGAGGGAATGAGCTGACCACGCTGAATATCGTGCAAAATGGAGATACTGGCATTAGCGAGCGTCAGATCAGCCTCTCATTTCCGGTGGAAGCAGGGATGGAATACAAGATCGCATTTGGCGGTCGCAGCTCGAACATTCTTGATGCGGGTCCATTTGTATTTTCACTCAGAACCGATGCTTGGCCATACGGAGCATTTCCGGTGGTATCCCCTCGCCTACCCATTTCTTCGGTTCCACAAAACGATCAGTTTGATGGCGCGACTGCCATTCCATCCAGCTTGGGTAAGGTCACGATCTTCGACTACAATCAAAGCGCAACGACCGCATCTTCCTCTTTCGAGCCAAGCAAAATCGGCTACAGAAGTCTGTGGTATCGGTGGACGGCCCCAGAAAATGCGGTGGTGACCATCCAGACGCCATCCGCGCCTTCGGTGGGATTTGCTCATTCTCTGATCACTCATACGGGACCAAATTACGATGGTCTCTCGCAATTGCCGACAGGTGCAGGATCGATCATCGTGGATAGCACCACGGCTGGCGGGATCTCCCAATTTTTTGCAACGAAAGAGACAACATATTTCCTCAGCTTCACGGCTGCCAGAAGTAGCGCATTTGGATCGGTGGCATTCTCGTTTGACGCAACTCGCGACCAGACTAAGCCCATTCTCGCGGTGACAGGCAAGATCCCGAAGGCGACGATTGCGAAAAGTATCCTCATCAAGGGCACGGCCAGCGACCAAGGCGGCATCGCTCGCGTGCAATACCGCGTCGGCTCGGGAGCTCCGAGAACTGCTTCCGGCACCACGTCATGGCAGATCAGCGGCAAGCTGAAAAAAGGTAAAAACACGATTACCCTCTTCGCCACCGACCTTTCCGGGAACGTGAGCTTGAACAAGGTGATCAAGATCAAGCGGAAATAAACACCGGTTTCTTGATTCCATGGTGGCTTTCTCGTTCGGCTAGAAAGCCACCATTTTCATTTCTACTGTGATGAAATCCGCCAAAGACAAAGATGCCTGGTCGGCCAGATTAAGTGCCCCATCAACGATGACGACATGGGAATGTGAGCCAACGGAGTGACCGAATCGCTCGTTTTTTGAATTCAATACCTGTTTTCAAAATTTTTTGGCAGGAGGCACGAAATTCGCATGAAGTAATTCAATTTTTGACGGGACAAAACTCCTTCGGCAGTACTTCAATCTCGGCAACTCCAATTCATTCCTCATCTGTAAACAAATGGCTACCATCACCAAACGCGAACTCGTCATCAAAGTCTCCGACCAACTCGGGGAAAAAGGATTCAAGATCACCCAGCAAGAAGTGCTTGATGTTGTTCAATGTCTTATTGATGAAATTACAGACTCATTGGCTCACGGAAATACGGTCGTGATGCGGAACTTCGGTGCCTTCCAAGTGCGCGAAATGAAAGCGAAGATCGGGCGCAATCCGAAAAATCCTGAAAAGGATGTGCCTATCCCTGCTCGCGCTGCCGTGAAATTTAAACCCGGTAAAGAGATGAAAGAAAAAGTTGCCACGACTCTCCAAGTCATCCGCGAACGCAAATCTTGATCGCCGACGTTTTGAGAAATCCATTATTCCGCCTCGCTACTGTCAGTTGCGCGGCGGTTTTTGCTTTCAGCTCATGCTTTTCTAGGCCCAGCGGCTACGATGGATACATGAACCGTTCCTACACGGTGCGCGGTCAAAGCTACCAACCGATGAGTGTCGAGGCGGCACTGGACTTCGAGGAGATCGGCGGCTGCTCATGGTATGACGAGTCCTCATTTTTCGGATTGAAACGCGGCACCACTTCGCTCGGTGAAAAGGTCCAGCCCTGGCATCTCACTGGCGCCCACAAAACCTTGCCCCTGCCTTGCCTCGTCAAGGTGACCAATTTAGAAAATGGTAAGTCGCTGAAAATCAGGATCAATGACCGTGGTCCGTTCATTTCCGGTCGCCACCTGGATGTCACTCCACGCGCTGCCAAGAAACTGGGTTTCTACGATGGCGGTCTCACTCAGACTCAAATCAAGGTGATTTCGGTAGGTGATGGCTCCTACAAGCGGAAAAAACGTGGCTGGTTCTTCTAACTCGTTCTCAAATGATGAAATTCCTTCTCGCCCTTGCTACTTCTCTGGCTTTCGTTTCCTGTGCCACGATTGCACCACCCGCCTCCCGTTGCACCGTCGATCACGTCGTCCTCATCTGGCTCAAGCGCCCCGGAAACGCGATGGATCGCCAAGCGCTGATCGCTATTTCCGAAGATCTCCGTGCCATCGCAGGTATCCAGTTTCTCGATGCTGGCACGGCACTCGGCAGTGATCGCCCGGTGGTGGATGACTCCTTCGACATCGGTTTCACGATGCGTTTTGACTCGATCCAAGCCCTCCGCGCTTATGAAACGAATCCTCTGCATGTGAAAAAAGTGACGGAAGTGCTCAGGCCGCTCAGCCGTAAAATTCTTGTTTACGACATCACCCGCTGAGAAGTTTCCAGACTTGATCAACTTACCGTTCTCCCGACAGACTCACCTTGCTCATCCGTAGCCACTTTTTTTATGTCTAAATCTTCTGAAATCCGCGTTTTCGCCCCTGCCACTGTGGCGAATGTCGCTTGCGGCTACGATGTCCTTGGCTTTGCCATCGACGCACCGGGCGATGAAATCGTCGTTCGGCACTGCGAAAAACCCGGACTCCACATCACCAAGATCACTGGCGACAACGGAAAACTTCCGAAAAACCCCACGCAAAACACCGCCGGCGTCGCGGCTCTGGATTTACTCAAGCACCTCGGAATGACCGATCGTGGGATCGAGATGGAGATTCACAAGAAAATGCCTTTTGGCTCCGGTCTCGGCTCCTCCTCCGCCTCCGCCGTCGCCGGGGCCTTCGCCGTCAATAAACTCATCGGCGATCCACTTAGTAAAAAGCAGCTTCTCCCATTCGCCATGGCTGGGGAAGCCTCCGCAGATGGTGCTTGGCACGCAGATAACGTCGCTCCTTGCCTCTTCGGTGGCATTGTTTTCATCCGCTCGAATGACGAACTCGACTTCGCTCAAATCCCAGCACCGAAAAATCTCTGGGCTGCCGTCGTCCATCCCGACATCGAAATTTTAACGAAAGTCGCTCGCGAAATTTTACCGAAGGAAATCCCACTGGAAAATGCGACCCAGCAAATTGGTAACCTCGGTGGTCTTCTTTGCGGCCTCATCCAAGAAGACTATGGCCTCATTTCCCGCTCTATTCACGACGTGATCGCCGAGCCACGCCGCCAGAAGCTGATCCCAGATTTCTACAAGGCCAAGCGCGCGGCTCTCGCCTCCGGCGCACTAGGTTTTTCGATTTCCGGTGCCGGACCCTCCGTTTTCGCTCTCTGCGAAGGTGAGGAAACCGCTCGCAAAGTCGGCGATGCGATTGCCAAGGTTTTCTCTGCCATCCCGCTCACCTGTCAGACCTACGTTTCACGGATCAATCCGCACGGGGTGCATGTGATCGAGTGAAGGATGAATATGCGGACCATCATTCGTGATGAATTGGATCTCATTCCGTCGTGAACGAGCTGAGGTTACAGGCAGCAACATTCGAAGTGGTTTCCCGGTGCTATTCGGTGGCGAGACTGAGGGAGCGGAATGAAAATCCAAGATCTCATTCGCTTGCGCTACGACTTCCTCGAGTCCATGACCAAGCTGTTAGGCCACAAAAAGCGGACGTGACATAGTCAAGAAATCGGTAGTTTTGGATACCGATAAAATTTATACTGGGTGGCAAACAAGTGAGTGCTCGTCCACACTAAATTCGCCCCCAGTCCGACCGGGCTGCTCCACCTCGGCCATGTGGTGGCGACCCACGTGGCAATGGTTAGAAGCCGAAATGGCTTTGTTCGTGAGAACCCGATTTGAGCACGAGGTATTCTTTTTCATACAGTAAGGAGTGTATCACAGCATTAAAGTGCCCTCGCTGTCTTCTCATCGAATCTTGTTAGACTCGTGATTTTATTGGTTTTGCTTGAGATAGTTTTCTAAAATGATTTTTGATTGTTCATCTTTGCAGAACCGCGCCATTACATCATCTTTACTCAAGCCCTCACCGGGAACTGAAACCAATCCTGCGATGGCCTTGAGTATACGATCTCTTGATTCGCGAAGTGCCCGTTGCTGTCCATTCTTTAAATTATTGTCACGATTATTCTTTATTAAATCTAGATACTGCTTCTTTAAATTTGGATCCTTGATTGCTTCTGGATTCATTCCAGCAGCCGCATTGGGTGTTCCCGATGGTGGCATGACATTCGCCGATACAGGCATTGATTTCCAATTAGGATCAATTGCTCCCTTGAGTTTGACTAAAAAGGTGTCGATAGCAGCCACTGATGAGCTGCCAATATTTTTCTCAATTCCTGTCTTCAGTTGATTAGATGTTATTAATGCGAGAGCAATCTTTGTGGCCTCCTTTATTTCAATTACACCATTTGGTGTGTTTTCTTCAACAGTGGGATTCTTTTGGTAATTTGGATCAAAATTGATAGCAGGAAGAATCGAAGTAAATTCTTTTGCCATATCGTCCATGGTTGAGTGAGGAATAGAAGCTTGAGCTTGACCAATTCGTGAACTCAATTGCTTAAGCTGATTGAAGGTTTGCTCGGTTTGACATCTTCCTTGATCGCATACGAAAAAGGAAAGTAGAATCAGTATTAGTGAACTGAATTGAATATATTTTACATTTTTAGTATTCATGGTGTTCGTCTCGCTGAGTGTATTACAGTGCGGAAGTACATTCCCTGCCTTCTCATCTAATCTTGTTAGCCGTTGCTGATTTCACCAGTAGGCGAAGAGTAACTTTCTGCACCTCATTTTTGATTAGCTGATCCATTATTAAATCGATTTCGTTATCGTTAATTTGGCCGTTTGTGTGATAGATCGCAAGAATATTGATCACAGAATCTCGAGTCTTCGTTATCGCCGAGTGCTTCCGGTGGGCTTCTGCTGGTATCCTGTTCTCATCAATCAACTTATGTAAGCGACTCTTTTTGTGGGATCCGCTATCGACCTCGGATCAACTCCAGAACGGCCACCGCCGTAGGTGCTATATTTATAGAAGGGGTGTCTTTAGGACATTGATGAATAGTCAAATATGTGTCTGCTTCGATAAGAATTCCAAAATTAATTTGCGATATCAGCTAGCGGTCTATTATCTTTTTGTAAATCTATCAATAGATTCGCTAGCAAAGAATCATCTTTGGATTCTCTAAACTTGGCGATCTCTTCAAGAGAAATTGCGTGCTTCTTCTCGTCAGCATTTGATTCTTTTATCAAAAATATAAATAATACTAAGGTTAGCGCTATATGTAAAATTTGATTTTTTATTATCAATGTTACCCATTTTTGAGACGATTATTTATTTATTCGATTTAAAAATTCTTTTTTGTCTTCTTCATTTAAGCCATGCATTTCCATATATTTTTCAATTGAAATATTTGCTTTTTTAGCCCAAGGGCTGGAGTTTTTTATTAGGTTAAAAAAGTTTGACCTGGCAGAATTAATACTGATTTGTTGTAAATTTATTAAATTTTTGTGCTGATTGTCCTCTATCTTTTTAATATATTGATTTCTTAATTGTGGATTTTTTATGTTGTTTGGATTCATGCCAGCAATTGCAATTCCTTGATCGTTTACGACTTCATCTGGAGGAGATACGTTCATAGAAACCGATTGAAATTCATAATTTTTAATATAGAATTGG
>JANORE010000464.1:0-9199 GCA_031415155.1 Akkermansiaceae bacterium
CAGGGACTTCAGGAAAAATACGAAACTCACCATAAGGCGAAGTTCACCCCGGAAGCCATCGAAGCATCGGTGAAACTGACCTCGCGCTATCTAACCGCTCGTTTCCTCCCGGACAAAGCCATCGACGTGCTCGACGAAGCCGGCGCGCGTGCTCGCATCGGCACGATGACTCGTCCACCGTCGATCAAGCAGTTAGAAGCGACCATTGAGCAGATCAACCGTGATAAAGTGGCTGCCATCGCCGAGCAAAATTTCGAGAAAGCCGCATCTCTGCGGGATGACGAAAAACACACCAAGAAGAACCTCGAAGAAACACTCAAAAACTGGCGCGCTTCCTCGGAAGAAACCATCGTCACCGTCACCGATGACGACATCATGGCGGTCGTTTCCAAGTGGACGGGCGTCCCGCTGCGCCGCATGGAAGAGAAGGAGGCGGAGAAGCTTCTGAAAATGGAAGACGAGCTCAAGGGCCGCGTCATCGGTCAGGATGAAGCAGTCATCGCCATTTCTAAAGCGCTTCGCCGCTCCCGTGCCGATCTCAAGGATCCGCGCCGCCCGATCGGTTCGTTCCTTTTCCTCGGCCCTACTGGCGTTGGAAAAACTTACCTTGCCCGTAATCTCGCGGAATTCATGTTCGGCGATGCCGAGTCGCTCATCCAGATCGACATGTCGGAATACATGGAGAAATTTACGGCCAGCCGTCTCATCGGCTCGCCTCCAGGCTACGTCGGCTACGAAGAAGGTGGCCAGCTTTCCGAAGCGGTGCGCCGCCGCCCCTACTCGGTGGTCTTGTTCGACGAAATCGAAAAAGCGCACCCAGACGTGATGAATCTCCTGCTTCAAATTCTGGAAGAAGGCATGATCACAGATTCGCTGGGCCGTAAAATCGACTTCCGCAACACGATCATCATCCTGACTTCCAACGTCGGTGCCTCAACTATCAAACGCCAAACCACGCTCGGTTTCGGCGCGATGAATGCAGACGAAGCCGACCACGAAGGCATGAAGGAAAAAATCGTCGAGGAGTCAAAACGCTATTTCAAACCGGAATTCCTCAACCGTCTCGACAGCCTCGTCGTCTTCCACATGTTGGAAAAAGTGGATCTCAATCAGATCGTCGATCTCGAAGTCGCCAAACTCGTCAAGCGCCTCAAGGAAAAGGAAATCGCCCTCACACTCACCACCGAAGCTCGCGATCTTCTCGCGATGAAAGGCTTCGATCCAGCCTACGGTGCCCGCCCGATGCGGCGTGCGGTCGAGCGATTCCTCGAAGATCCACTCGCCGAGGCACTTCTCCGGGGCGATGTAAAAACTGGCGACGCCGTGAATGTCGTGAAAAAAGCGGATTCTGAGGAACTCGACTTCGTCTCGACTCGGCCCGAGGCCAAGGAAGAAGTGAGCCCAGTGAGCTTGTGAAAATGCGGTGACCTAACTCCTCGCTCAACCTCAGCCTTCTCCGGGTGGCGTCACCACGATGACTCGTTCGACGCCACGTTTGGAGAATTCTTCCCAGTAACGTTTCTCCCAAGCCACGGTTCTCGCGCGGCGTTCTTCTTCGCTGAGTTTTTCCCACTCCCCGAAGCCGATGGCGCGGGCGAGATCACGGTCTGCTAGACGCACCGCCAGTTCATCCCAGAAACTTTCATTCCGAAATTCCTCGTAGCACTCGTGGTAAAACAGCCGCTCTTCCATTTCCTGTTTCATTCGGAAGCGTTGGGTTTCTTCGTCGAATTCCACCCAGTCACCAAGACCAGAATGGCCCGCTTTTTCGAGGATTTTACTCTCTAAGTTTTCGAATGCTGAGACTTGATCACCGGCGCTTTCTTTTTGGTTCCATGACGCCACATTGGCCGCGAGGCTGACCATTTCAACCAACGTGGCAAGTTCTTGATCGGAGAGACGAAGGTGCATTTGTCCCGAGATGAAACCATCGTGCAAAGTTTCTCGCAAGCTTGCATCACTCAGCTTGCATCACTCGGAGCTTGATCTTCTAAAAGTCTCAGGGCAATTCCCCGTCCTGACTTCCCATTTTTTCTAGATCAGCACGGATGTTTTGGGCGTTTGCAACTATTCAGATGCCTTGAGTTGAAGATTTAATAAACCGCAGATGAACGTTAAAAACGCAGATAGGAAGAGATGCAGAGATGAAGAGATTTTTTAATGCGTGATCTCAGAATCAATTCCTTCTTCCATCTGCGTGTATCTGAGTCCATCTGCGGTTTAATTTCTGAAATTTTTAATGGATGATACCTGAATTGTTACGGACGTTTTAAATTTGATGCGTTGCGACATGGAGTCCCCATTTCCCAATGTCCGATTCTGAGCCAAACTCTCTGGCAAAAAAGCAGCCACTTTCGGAGATCTGCGCTGCGATTCGTGGCGGCACTTTTTGTAAATCTTGCCAACTTACTTCCCGGTCCTCCCAGGTGATTGCGCGATTGATGGCGGTTTGTAGAGGGGATTTTCCAGATGCGGCCATGGTTGTGGCGATGTAGGCTTCGTGTGGATCGGTCATGGTCTCGAAGGATGGCGTCCAGTCTTTCTGCATCACCAGCGCGGCATCTTCCCGACTCAGACAGATCCACGAATGATGAAAATGCCCCAGTTCGGCACGGATTTCAGATAAACTCTCAAGCCGTTGGGCCTTGAGCGCGTTGCTTTTCCTGACTTCTTCCCAAGGGAGAACCTGCATCCTTGTGCGAGGATCCAGCCGCAGACTTCGCGCGAGTTCCGCGAATGGCCGCACGGGAACACAGCTTGGGGAAAGGAAGATATAGTGGGTGCAATGTTGATTTTCTAATCCCTCACGCAGAAGAGATCGAGTCGCTTCTAGGATCGTCCTGTCGTCCGCTTCTTCATTTTTTATCGCATGGAAAACTTGGGCACGCTCGCTGGCTGAGTCCAAGTATTCATCCCAAATCTCCCGATGATGGGTTTCACCCGACATGAGGAAAAGAAACCCAATGGTCGGCTCTTCCGCCAGCGCGGCAGGGATTTCATTCGCATGATTGGATAGATCTTCCGTGAAATCGAACTCTTGGACCACCACGCCACAGCAGCCACTACCCGAGTAGTAGAGCAGCTCGCTACTCGGGTTTCCCCAAGTCACATACTCCACATCGAGAGTGAGTAGCTGAGATTTCGCAAAGCTAGCCACGAAGGTGAGCATTCCCTGTTGCGCCAGTCGCGGATAGGCGGCCACGCTCATGAAGTATTCGTCAAAGCCTGCATCCGGCCACCGATGCTGTTGAAGTGGCAGCGGCCCACAGCCGGGTAAAATCACCATCGGATTGATGCCATTTCTCCGCACTTGCCAAGTAAAGGCATGGAGCAACTTCTGGATTTCTAGGGTGCCACCCTGGAGGCCAAATTGATTTCCTGTGAAGGGCAGGTAGGAAATTGCTCGGTCAGGTGTTAGATCGCTCGCATACGGCACCCGCCATGCCGCCACTCCGGCTTGGCTCATGTGGTGGGTCCGCAGCAAGTCAGCCTCCAGCTCGTGGAGACGCTCGACATGGATGATCGTCACTCGCTTTCCCTCTTCGCCGAAGGGTAAGAATTTCCACAAAGCACCAGGCGCGAAATGGATGGATGGGCTTTTCATCAAGTGAACTTCATTTCCGGCTGCCGCGAGATCCGCTGCGAGGAATTCCAAATCCTTCGCCAGATAAACCCGGAAGGCCACATGGGGAAATTTTCGTTTTAACTCCGGCATCATCTCTAACATCGGCTGGAAATGATGCTCCCAAGAATGACAACGCCGCGCATAACCCAGCTCCCGCGCATTCTCTAGAACTTCTCGCGTGGGGATCGCCCCCATCGGAATACTTTCCCAAAACAGAGAGATACTCACGATGTCACGGCACTCCGGCTGCGGATTGAGCACCCGCTCTACGCCATAATATTCTTCCAGCTCCGCCCGCTCCTCCGGCGTCGCATGTTCCTCAAATTCATCGATTTGATCTTCGGTAAATACCGGGAAAACTTCAGTCCAGCCCATAAATAAAGTGGATTATTGATTGTATTTTGAACCGCCAAGGCAGGAAAGAAAAAGAGATCTTAGCGTCTTGGCGACAAATGATTCTTCAACCCACACTCGCCATTCGATGCGTCGGCTGCGGTTTACCCGGTTGAAATGCGGCTTTATCCACGAACTTCACCACGACTTCGTTTTGTGCGGTCAGCACCTCATCCACGATGGCTTCCAGTTGTTCTGCGATCCCCTCGGCACGGAGGTTGACCAAGAGTTTGACCTCTGGATGGCTAGCAGAATCCAGAACGTCTTCATGCAGCGTCGGCGCAGTGCCGCTCATCACCTGATGCAGCCGCCACCGTCGATTTCCTGCCACGACACTCATTTTAAAGTGCCCTACCTCAGCGCCTACCTGATCCAGTCGCTCCGCGATTTTTTCTCCGCAGTCTTGTAACCACGCGCCCCAATCGAGGAGGCGAGATGACTCATCCACCTTTTGACAAATCGCCTCAGAGTTCACCCATCCCAACATCGCCTCGCCCTCGGCATATCTCTCATAGTCCACTTCCATAATTTCCTGCGGCGCACTGTGGCTGGCCATGAGCGTGGTGAACCATTCGTCCAGCCCCGTACCGGTTTTTGCCGAAATGAAGAAGACGCGTTTCGCGGGGTAGGCCTGCGTCAGACGCTCTCGCAAGTCATCCAAATCCGCGGGCTCCAGCAGATCCACCTTATTCACCGCCAGCCATTCGGCTTCCTCGATCTGTTTGCGAAAAATATATCCCACATCGCGGTGGAAATCCCGGGTATTCCGCTTGCCACCCAGAGCCGCCAGTGCCCGCCGGGCATCCAGCACCACCGTGTAAGGCGTCGGTGAAAACGGCATTTCATAGATCTGCTCCAGCGGCAGCAGCACTGTGGCCATCAGGTCCGTGCAACTGCCCACCGGCTCTGCCACGATCACATCCGGTCGCGTCGCCGCATCCAGCCGCTGGATGGCCCCGACCAGATCATCCAGCTTGCAGCAGAAGCAGCCTCCCGTGATTTCTTCTACTTGGGTTTCCTTTTTCCCGTCCGCGCCGATTGCCTGTTGTATTGCCATTTGCGCGGTAGCGGTATCCATCAGCCCCTGGCCCTGATCATTCGTCACCAGTCCCACTTTCCTTCCTTGCTTTTCTAGCCATTGCGTGAGACCGCTAATGATCGTCGTTTTTCCGGCTCCCAGAAATCCACCCACCAATACAAGTCGTTGCCCGCCCGATCTAACCCCTAGCAAATTTTCTCCGTCATTCATGAAATAATTCTTGCCATCCCCCCCCCTCCCCATGTCAAACACCATCTGTTAATTGACAAAAAAACATATGAAAAACGATACGAATTTAACGGAAAATAATGATGCCACTCAAGATGAGGTTTCTTCAAAAGGATCAGGATCACCGCATGAACTATCGCGCCGCTCGTTCTTCAAACGCAGCACGAAAATCGCCGTCGCAGCCTCAGGCGTGACCGTCTTCTCGGGGCTGACCAATGTTATGGCTTGGGGTAATTCAGGTGGTGCGAATGAATGCGTGACTGTTGGGAGTTGCGTTCCAGCATCATCCGCAGGGGCTCTTATCGGAGAATGCTCTGCGCAATACACAAGTTATAACCAAGATCCCGATTACTCGCCCGGCGAAATGTGCACTATGACATGTCCAAGAAATTCTAGCTCTGGCAGTTGGTGGAATCCCCTTTGGACGGAGTATGGCCCCCCCTATTCCGGTTGCCATTAATCCTCCCCCTCCAATACCCTAGTCCATAGCCAACTAATATTTAAGACTAGGAATCAGGTTAAATATAGTATATATTTAGCTATAACTTGCTGTATTTTCAAGAATAATAATGCTACACATTAGTGTTTCCGCCGGTATATTCTCGTAATTTTCCAAAAAAACTTCGTTAAGGTAACTTGCGAAATTTTCCTGAACTTAAAAAATTAATGATAAATGAGCATAATTTGTTAAAGCCACCTGAATAACTAATTATGTATTTAATTTTTATTTATTATATATTCGTTAACCTTCATTAAATCTTATGCTAACATCTTCAAAAATGTTTGCGAAGGTGTTTTACTACGGCTCACAAATTCTTTGAAAATCCAGCGAAATGTCTACATATACCTTTAAATTATTTAAGATTTTACTAGTGCTGGTGTTAGTGAGTTTGACTGTTTTTTTATTTAGTAATCAAAATGAAAAAGCTATAGAAAAATTAAATTCCGTAGCGCGATCAACCTTCAGACAGGTGCTAAATTTAAGAAAAGAAAACTTCGCTCGTGATCCATTGGCGGGTGCTTCGTGGGAGGTTTTGGCACAATTATGGTATCAAGATCAACCAACAGAAATTTACGACGGCAAAAGCTGGGCTCAACGTGGCGATGTCGATAGCTTAAAGCAACAGTTTTCAAAGTTCGTCAAAGCTGATCTTCCAATGGATGAAAAGTTCTTACGATGCAATGCGATTATTAAATATCTTTCTGAGACAGAAGATTCCAAAAACATTTTAGAATTTGTCGAAGATAATATTAAATCTATTGATAGTGTTGGATTGAGACGAGATATATTAGTAAGCATTTTTGCTTACTCTAGGAACGATATGGCTCACTTAACTCAGATGCTCTGTAAATTTCATGATTCGCCACTGCAGGATAATACGTTGATTAACATCGATAAAGCTGGTGCCGTATCACTCGGGGCATCAGTCATAATTCAGCGCCTCATCGGCTCAAATGATTATGGAGAATTAATAAAATTTCATGCGTTAATGGGATCTTCCGGTAGAAGCTCTCTGGCAAGCCATTTCAATGCTAATACCTGTTTACAGATGGCTAGATCTGACAAATCAAAGCAAACAGATTTTTTCAATCGGTTGATTAATGCATCTGATTTTTTTCCCGTAGAACAAAGAGAGCCTTACTTAAATCAGATATTGAGTAGAGTAGCTTTCTCAATGCCTGATGAAGCATTAAAATCATATTTTTCTAAATTTGAGAAGGTAGAATATTCGGAGAAAAAAAGCGATGCAATAAAAAATATTATGTATGTCAACATGCGAAACAATCCAGTTTCAACTATGAATACGATACTTGAATACAAGACAAGTAATGACAAATTTCTGCAACATGCTGTTTATGAATGGTCCATTGGAGGTTCTTCTGGTGCCAAAGTCTGGTTTGAAGCAAATCAGCAGAGATTAACACCTCGGCAATCCGATATTTTTCAATCTTCGATTGCCGAAGCCGAATTATATAAAAATAACTTCCAAAACGCCCAAAAGCAAATCAATCAAATTTCAGATCCAACGATTAAAGTCAAAGCTGAGGAAAAATATGCCGTAGTCGAAAACAAGCAGATCTTGAAAGAAATTGGCAACAGCCCTCAACCATTGATCGATTCGATTGCATTGGGCAGTTCGAAAAATCCAGATCACTGGCTTGCGATAGCCATGAACCAGTGGATCGCCAAAGAGCCAGAAAATGCTCAACAATGGTATGAAAAGAATTGGGAAACACTCTCTCCTGCCAAGGCGCAGTATATTGCAGAAGCGTACGCGATCAACTCCATCAATCAGGGAGACTACGATCGCGGCAAACAATGGGAATCATTTGTAATAGATGATAAGTCAAAAACACGCATCAACAATGCGCGAAACGCTGTTCGGAAGAAAAATTAACGCCAGAAGGGTGAAGCATGAACGGTCATTTTAAGATTTTGGCAGCTACCTTATGTCTAGTGCTGGGTATCGGGATTTATTTTTTGATGGAGACAAAAGATGATAAAAGTCAATCTCAGTCATCGCCGAATCTTAAAGTTTCTCATAAATCTATCCCTAAGGTGCCTTCCTCTTTTGGAAAGAAACTAACATCACACAGCATTAGTAAGCAATCGACCCTTTCTCAGCAAGAAGCACAGAAACTTTTCGAAAAGAAGTTTAAAGAAGTCCTGCTTAGTGATCTAAGACTTGAGAATAAATTAGAACGTTACCAAGTGATCATTCGCGATCTTGCCGGGCAATGCGAAACAGAGCATGTGATTGAATTTATCGATGAGCTATATGACCCTAGTGCCATTTTAAAATCACAACTTCTTGAGGCCATTTTTAGAGAATCAAAGCAATCTACCGAATCGCTTTTTGCACTTGCCGAGCAAATTAACGATGAGAGAGATAAAAGTTTTGCTCTTAAGGGAATCTATCTGAAAAAATCTGAATTGAAGAATCCCGTCCAAGAAATGAGTAAGGCTTTTGAAGCTGCTTCTAGCAAAGATTCTCAGCAAGGTCTAGCAGCTCCGATCTATAAGCTCTTTAGTGATCCATATAAAAGTGATGCTTCATGCCAGAAAGATTACGAAGCACTGATGAAGGAAGCGGGCAACCTATCCGGTGAGCAGCAGGCTGCTTACTTGATGGCCGCGATGCAGGGTATTTCTACGCGAATGCCATTTCAATCTTGGGAAATCCTTCAGAAACAATCCTCCGAGAACTTTAAATCACTGGGTGGTAAAAACTTGGATGAAATGAAAGCTGAAATTTTTGCAACGATGTTTCAAAAAGATGAGAAAAAAGCGATGGATTTGGTTCTCTCGTCTGAGAGTAAGGACATCAATCTTTTAGGGAAAATTTTATCGGAATGGTCTAGTTCAAATAGCCGTGCACGCCACTGGTATTCAGAAAATAAAAATCGCTTAACTCTTGAGCAAACCGACCAATTTCATCTGGTATTTGCAGAAAATGCGTTCAAACGAAATGACCTCGACTTTGCGAAAGAGTCGATTCGACAGATTTCAGATCCGATGCTTAGAGCCAAAGTTGAAGGTAAGCTAGAAATGAAGAATTTAGCAAACGATGAGTTGCAGATGATGACGGAACTCAAAAGTAATCCCCTCCAGAAAATGAATGATTTGATTAAGCCTCAATCCAAACGAGAAGAGAGCCTAATAGGACGGGCTATGCTATACTGGATTTCTACGAATCCGGCAGAAGCAGAAGAATGGCATCAGCAAAATTGGAACACTTTGCCGCCGCAGAAAAGGCAGTATGTGGCAGATGCTTACGCGAGAGATGCTATTTTTAAAGGAGATTTCGAAGCAGCACGGCAATGGTTAAGCCATGTGACCGACCCCGTGGCGAAGGCGGATAGTGAAGCTTTCCTATTATATGAGGAGAGCAAATAAAACTGGGTATCTGAAT
>JANORE010000465.1:0-5974 GCA_031415155.1 Akkermansiaceae bacterium
AAGTGAGCACCTCCGATCTCACTCTAATCGACCTAGGCACCGAGTTCGGAATTCAATCACAGCCGGATTTTCTCGACGAGGTTCATGTTTTCACCGGCAAGGCCGAAGTGGCCACCAGTTTTGGATTGAAAGCGAAGGAAGTCGTCACGGCAGGCCAGGCCCGCAAGTCCGAGTCTGCCGGTGGCTGGAAAGAGATTCCTCTCACCACCAAGCCATTTTTCACCCGATTGCCGGTAACGGAGTTGAGCTTGCGGATACGCACCGCCAGTTTTCCCAATGCCCCGGAGTTGGATCACTCGTTCGGCTCCCTCGATCTCGCTCTCAACCTCGGCAACGGCGGGGCGCTGGTTCGCAACGGTATCCCGTTTGCCAATTCCGATGCGGGAGGCAAGGACAACTTTACCTCAGGGCCGAACCGGGTGGTCTTTGGTTCCGCAAATGGCATCGAAGTCATGGCAAATACCGCGCAAGGGGATTTTCGAACAGATCGCGTCCTCGATCGCCAAGCTCCGGGCTACGATCCGCTGTTTCACAGCCAGGTCTTCACCGCGCGTTCCCAGAGCTGGAGTATTCAGGACGGGCTTGAGGGGATGCCCGTGGACGTGACGGGACTCGATCCGGCCAGAAACTATCGAATCCAATTTCTTTTTGCCGAACCAAGGAAGCAATATGCCTACGATAGCTCTGTCACGGTGACCGATGACAGCGGACAGTCGGAATCTGCGACGCTGCTTTACGGGCCGGGCGGCAGCCAGCAGGAGTTCGCTCTAGCCACTATTGAACTAAGCGGATCGAGTTCACTACGATTCGGAATGCCCGATACCAAACGGGCAGGTCCGTCCATTGCCGGCGTGGTGATCCACTCCATGCCCGCTCAAGGCAGTAAGCTACGGCGTTAGCCCTTAACAGGAAATTGGCGAATTCGATACCGTCAGATTTTAGTAACTATACTAATCGTCAGCATATTTTGTGATTCCTGCACACTGAACTCGATCGGATGCGCGCCGCCAGATCACAGAGAAAAGGAGTAAAAATGTCGCCGGCATTCTCATAATTTATAATGACGGTGAGTGTATCAATTCTTATGATCAATGCTACCGCCTCCTTTCTGAGAGTATTTCTCTAATTACTCGGGAAATGGATGGCTGCTCTGGAACTCGTTCAGAAAACCATGACTCAAGAGAAAATTTGAACCGCAAATGGACGCAGATGGACGTTCATTTTTAAGACACGCCGAAGGACTTCAGGTCTTATATTTCAGACAACTCAATGATTATCTGCATTCATTCACGTCCATTTGCGGTTCGATTTCTTCTTGGACCATTCATCCAGTTGGTGGATTCGCAGAGACGCTCTCGGGAAACTTATTTCTCGTCGAAGACCACGCGGAAGCCGAGATCCGGGCGGCGAAGTGAGCGGTCTGATAGCCATTCGCGCTCGTGAACCCCGTTTCCTGGATGCAGAAAAGAACCGCCGATGATGACCCAGACTTTCTCGCCGAAGGGATTGGCGGGGTTTTGAACGGGTTTACCGATCCATTCGCTGACAGACCCTGCCATCCCGATGAGGCCGTGCGACGTGCGGTCCTCCTTCTGGGAAGTGACAGGTAGGTAAGCTCCAGGTGGGATGGCCGGGGTCGTTTTCTCATCGGAATGAAGTCCAGCAAACCATTCTTCCTGAGAGGGTAAACGGGCATTTTGCCAATCCGCATAGGCGGCAGCATCCCACCAATCGACACCGATGACGGGCGAATCGAGTGTGATCGACTGGTTTTGCCAAGTGCCGTTTTTTTCAGCAGCCGCGAGAAGAGCTGGCCAATCGTCAGGCAGATGAGAGGTTTTTTCCTTCGGCTGGTCGATTTCACCGAAGCTGTTCTTGCGCTTGCTGGCAGCCACGGCTTCGAGAAATACCGCATATTGGCCAATCGTGACTTCCGTGGCAGAAATACGAAACGCGGCAAGTGCTGCCGTGGTGCTGTCTGGCGTGAGGTATTCGCCAGCGGAAATCTGAACGGCTTCTGGTAATGGTGGGCGCGATGCCGTGGGGCGGCCGATCTTGAGAGCAAAGGCGAGGATGCCGCAAAGCGCGACCACGGTGCCAAGCACGATCCATGTGATCGGGTGGGCTTTTTGGGTGATCAATCCCTTCTGGGTCGGTGGCGAGAGCGGGAAATCCGCGAGTTGCCGCTCGATCTCAAGGCAATACCCACGGACTTGCGGCCATGTGATCGGAGAATCCAGGCCATCGCCTCTCATCCAGCCTAACAGTGTTAAAAAACGGTTTAAGCCGGATCGATCAGCGGCGACGAAGGGAACCAGAAGCTCGCCCAGATAAGCGATATCTCGGGGCGATTGATCCGGAGTGCGGGGCCCAGCCACTGCTAGATTTTTCAGACGAATTACGCCATGCTCTTCAAGGTGGATGTCTTCCAATCGGAGCGGCGAGGTCGCCCGATTCAGTGACTCATGCTTCAGATTTGCATCAGAAACTCGGCGTAAAATCACCGCGAGACGGCTCGCCTTCAATGGGCGACCCAGTTTCCCCCGCTCGGCAAGAGTCGTGCCTGCTAGCAGCTCGTGTGCATAAAAACACAATCCTGGCTCGGCGACTGCCTCGAATACCGAACCGATCAAGGGATGCTCGACAGATGCTTTTGCACGGCAGTTTGCCAGAAAGGCAGCGCTTTTCCCTGATTCTTCAGTCCGGAGTTCATCGACAAGGACGAGTCGGGAGACTGAGACTTGTTCCGCGAGCCACGTCCAGCAAAGTGTGTTTTCCCCGCGAAGCTCCCTGAGTCGATACTCGCCGAGTTGGCGTTTTTCAGTTTCAGGTGTCATGGGTTTAGAAAATCGGGCAGGCGCAGCGAAATTATTTAATCGGTAAAAGTGGCATGCTGGGGTCAAAATCCGGTGGCAATGTGTCTTGGAATTCCGGCTGCAATGGGCTGTCTGGATTCGTGAGAGCCGAGTTCGGAATTCTCGCAGCAAGCTCGCGCGGCCATGCCTGCACATCGAGAACTTGCCCGTCATAATAAAGAATGACGACTTGTCCATAGTAGGATTGCTCGCCGAAGAGGTGCTCCGTTGGTAGATCCTGCGATGGAATGGTGTAGTTCACCCGGAGGTTTTCTTCGCCGTTCGCCCAATTGCACGGCAGATTGATCCACTGGTCGGGAGCCCAAGATTTATCCTCCAGTTTGACGATTTCCCCTTTGTGGGTGCGATTAAAAATAATCACTTCCACGGATGTCTTGGAGACGTCGATTTCTTCACCCGGAGCCTTTTGCACCGGGATCGTCAGAATCGTGTGTTTCCCGGATTCATGGGAAGGATCGTTGAAAATACGGACTCTTCCGAGCGAGAGCTTGCCGAGCTTGGTGTCTTCCGTGAAGCCGTCGCGCAGCTTATTCGCGGCGAGTTCGTAGAGCGATCCAGCTCCCGAGACGCCCATTTTAAAAACTTTTTCGAAATGAGCGGACGCCTTGTCGAAGACTCCCATCTGCTCATGGATGAGGCCGAGTTCATAATGCACGCTTGGGTCTTCTGGCGATTGGGAAAGGGCTTCTTCGAGTTTCACGATGGCCTGCATATTATCTCCGGCGACGCGGGCCTTGCGGGCTTCCTTGACCAATCGCTCGGACCGAGGATCGGCGATGGATGGAGTCGAGACAGGCGTCGGAGCCGGAAGTGGCAGCGAGGCGGTCGGCGGTGGGGCATAAGAAATCGCCGGAACTGGACGAGCGCGTTCGGATGTATCTGGCACACGCATGGCAATGATTTTCGGAACTTCCTTGATCACTGTCCGCACCTCACGGGAATCCTCGAATCTCGCCGCCAACGCCATCCCAGCAACTAGCACTTGAGAAAATCCCATCAACCCTAACAACCAACAAGAAATCGTGAAAATAGGAAGCCGCGCATCTGGGGATACGGCAGTTTCACGGTTCATCATGGGCTGAAAGATGAGTGCTGCACGTCCCGTTGTCAATCCAGTGAGTCCAGAAGCTAGCCCAGCTTTTCCTCCAATAAATCTCGGTAAAGCGACAAGTAACTCTCCACGATGAAGCTCTGTCCGTAACGAGCTTGCAGGCAGTAATTTGCAGCCACTGCCATGCTTGCTCGTGTGGCGGCGGACGACTCTAACAACTGATGAATCGCGGCCGCCATCGCCTCGTCATCCTTGCAATCACAAAGCAGTCCCGTGACACCATCTTCGATCAATTCCATCGCGCCATCACTGCGGGTGCTGACGACTGGCAGGAAATGATTCCATGCTTCCAGAATCACATTTCCCAAGGGTTCGTGGCGGGATGGGCAGACAAATAAATCCGCGAGGCCGTAAAAAGCATCCGGCGGATCTTGCCAACCTAACATCCTCACCCGCTCAGAAATTCCAAGCTCCTTGGCGAGTATCTCAAGCTCTTGCCGATTTGGGCCCTCGCCGGCCAATAATAAAATCACTGGGCGACCCTCAATTTCCCGAGGAAGTCTGGCCATCGCACGGAACAGATCGTGAAATCCTTTTTTCCCGATCAAGCGACCCAGCGCAAAAATCACCCACGCGGTCTCTGGAACTCGATGTTCTTCACAAAGCGCTGCTTTTCTAACATCGTCGATCTGGATCGGTTCTGGCACGAAGTTTCCAATGTGAAAAACACGCCGTGCGGGCATCCCAGATTTCACCAAGAAATCACAAATTGCTCGTGTGTTTCCCACCCAAGCATCGGCATGGCGGTAGTAGCCATCGATTTTATAAAAGCCGCCGAGCCGAGCGACATGCACCGCCTTCGATTTTCTAGGCACCCGAGTCAGACGAGTGGCGCGGCCCATGTAAGTCTGGACCACACAGGGTTCGCGTTCGAGGATTCGCTTCCGAATTCGCCAGCTCGACCAAGCGTCCCAACGGTTCGCCAGTGGCAGGTGGATTTGCTCAATCGCGTCATTGTCCAAGGCATTTGCCACCGGGCTGTTCGGCCGATTGATCGCGGTGACTGGCTGCCCAGCCTGTTTGAAAGCACGCAGGAGACGCACGTAAAATTGATCCGCCCCGCCGAATTCGCGACTCCCTAGGATATGGATGGAATGAATAGGATCCGGCACAGTGGTGATGCGAGCCTGAAGGGCCGGAAAATTTCAAGCAAGCACCTCTTTGCCCTCGCCGTCATGGCGTGGATGGCCCCATGCTTGTGCAACAAGAATTTTCATACCCGAATCGTCTTGGAATAACCCTTGACGGTCAAACACTTCGAGAAGTCACATCTCCTCAATCCATCTGATATGCCACCGAAACACATCTTCTGCATGAAGTGGGGAACCGTCTACGGAGCCAAAGACGTCAATATTCTCTATGCCATGGTGGCGCGGAATCTCACCAGTGATTTTCAATTTACCTGCTTCACGGATGACACCGCCGGGATTCGTTCGGAGGTTTATTGCCTGCCACTGCCGCCTCTTGGCTGCGAAATCCCGCCTGACGTTCCGGGAAAATGGCCGAAAGTCGCACTCTGGACGAAAAATTTATTCGGCCTCGAAGGAGTCGCCTTATTCATTGATCTCGACTCAGTGATCGTCGGAAATATCGACGCCTACTTCGAATACGGGAACCCCAGCGATGTGATCACGGCGAGAAACTGGCTGAACTATTTCAAGAGAAGCGCACAAACCTCGGTCTTCCGTTTCCCAATCGGCGGCCATGCCTACATGTTAGAAAATCTTCAAGCCGACTCCGCCACGGTTTCTCGGAAATTCCAATACGAGCAAAACTACGTCACCCATAATATCCAAGGTGGCGTGAAATTCTGGCCAGAACCGTGGACCAGACATTTCCGCATTCACTGCATGGGCCTCTGGCCGCTCCGGTATTTACGCCCACCGATTCTCCCGAAAAGCGCGAAAATTATCACCTTTCCCGGCCTGCCCGGCCCCGCCGATGCCATGCAGGGACGCTGGACCGAGAAATCCGAAATCCGCACTCC